>CALMSQ010000166.1:0-7475 GCA_937872345.1 uncultured Burkholderiales bacterium
GCCGCAGACGAGCGTGCTCGCGAACGCCAGCGGCTGGACGCGGGCAAGCCGCAACAGGCCGACGTCGATCGCCGCGGCGGACGGATCGATCGCGATCGGCTCGGTGATCCAGGCCGGACGCCCGCCGACGAAGATCGCACCCCGCAGCGAATGACGCGCCCCCGCCACGAGCTTCGCGCGATCGACGTTCAGCTCGAACGTGACCGGCACCTGCCGGCCCTTCAGCGCCGCCCGCCACTCGGCCACGATGCGGCCCCCGGTGCCTGCGCCTTCGCGCACCTCGACGACCGCGCTCGCATCGGGCGACAGCGCGATTCGCTCGCGATAGGCCATCGCGCCCTTGATGACGATCGGCTGGGCGCGCTCGGCGAGCGGCTGGGGAGGTTCGGGAAGGGGCTTCGCGCGCTCGGGGACGGACTGCGTGCGCTCGGGGGCCGACCGCTCCGGGACTGCCGCCGGAGGCTCCGGCATCGGGACCGGCGCCGGGCGCTCGGGAGGCGGCGACGGGGGTTCCTGGCGCGGCGGCGCGGCGCTCGTGTCGACGCGCGTGCCGACCCCCGTCGCGCAGGCGCCGAGCACGAGTGCCGCTGCGAGCGCGATGGCGAGCCTGTAGTGCATGAACGCTCGGATCCGACGAGTCCGGGAAAGCCCTTCGGTGCAGCGGATCGCGCCGCCTACTTCACCGGGATCGGCGTCGCGCGGTCGACCGGCACCGCCGTCACCGAGTTCTGCGGCGAACCCTCGATCAGCCGCTCGGCGTAGGTCAGGTAGACCAGCGTGTTGCGCTTGCGATCGACCATCCGCACGATGCGCAGCTTCTTGAACACCAGGCTGATCCGCTCGCTGAACACCTCTTCCTGCTCGGGCAGCGGCTTCGCGAACGAGATCGGCCCGACCTGCCGGCACGCGATCGCCGCCTCCGAGCGGTCTTCGGCCACGCCGAGCGCGCCCTTGATGCCGCCGGTCTTCGCGCGCGAGGTGTAGCAGGTGATGCCCTGCACCTTCGGGTCGTCGTGCGCCTCGACGACGATCTTGTGGTCGGGGCCGACCCACTTGAAGACGGTGTCGACTTCGCCGATCGGTTCGGCCCGGGCGGACACGAAGGGAGCGAGGAGCAGGGGGAGAAGGAATCGTCGCATCGGATGCCTGCACGGGTCAGCGGCTCGCCGCGACTATAGCGCTTTCAGGGCCTCCGTCATCGGTACCTGGCCGCACTGATGAACTGGCTGAACGACTCGCACCAGACGATCACCGTGTCGTAGGCCGACACGTCGATGCCGTCGGGAACCTGGACGACGAAATTCTCGAACGTGCGCACGTCGCCGACGCGCACCATGCGCGGCTTCAGGCGCGCGAAGTCGGCCTCGGTCTCCACGAACCCGGGCGAGAGGTACAGCTTGTAGTCGGGACCGGGCGCGAGTCTTCCGACCAGGACGATGTGGCGGCGACCGACCGAGACGGCACCTTCGCCCCAGTGCAGCAGGTCGCTGCCGCGTAGGTCGCGCCGGAACCGGCCGGTGAACAGGGCATCGCTGGCCGCCGACGCGGCCGCGGCGACAGTGGGCGCCTGCGGAGCCGTGAGGATCGGCAGCAGGTAGATCCCGAGGCCGAAGCCCAGGGCCAGCGCCACGACGTGCGTCAGAAGGCGCAGCAGCCACTTCTTCATGCTTCCTCGCGCCGTTCTCATCGTGCGGACGATTCCGTACAGTCTACGCTGCTGGCAGCGCGCCGGCAGCGACGTCGTCGGGTGATAGATTCACCCGACACCCCGGCCAGTCCGGTCGGTCGATGCTGCCCGAGGAGTCGAAGATGGGCTGGTTCTCGAAGAAGGACGACGATTTCTTCCTCGCCACCGTCGTGCCGAACGACGACGGCGCGCGGGTCGGCAAGTACCTCGGCGTGGTCAACGGCGAGGCGATCATCGGCGCGAACATCTTCCGCGACCTGTTCTCGTCGGTGCGCGACGTGGTGGGTGGCCGGGCCGGCGGCTACGAGCGCGCGCTCGCCGGCGCTCGCGACGCGGCGCTCGGGGAGATGGTGGCCGCCGCCAGGGAACTGGGCGCCGACGGCGTGGTCGGCATCGACTTCGACTACGAGGTGCTCGGCGAGGCGAACGGGATGATGATGGTGTCGGTGAGCGGGACGGCGGTGAAGATGGCGGGGAGGTAGCGCCACGGCGGCCGCACGCGAACGCCTGAAGAATGCCTCGATTCACTCATCGCGATCAGCAAGCTTGCTCAATGCGTTGAGTCATTCGCCATATGGACCGGGCGACTGTCGAGCGACAGCGCCCGTACAGGGCGGCACGTGGCGCGAGGGGCCTTCTTCACTGCGACGCAAGCGAGGCGAGCGAGTGCGCCACCGCTCTGCAGGCGTCGAGCAGATCCGTGACCAGCCGTTCGGTCACCTCCAGATCGCCCTCGTACTCCCCGCGATTCCGGATGTCGTGGCACTTGGCCATCACCCGCCAGACCTCCGGACCCAACCCGAGGGTGTGCGGCAGTAGCTGGAACACGATGTAGCGGTTCGCCGATCGATAGCCGTGCCACCGAAGCGCCGCCAGGCACAGCGCATGCGCGGCGTTGTAGGCGAGATCGAACCGGCTCTCCAAAGACAGTTTCGCGTTCGTGGCATCGCCCAGGCGGGCGGACGCCGACCGGCGAAGCCCCGCGAACTCCACGGCGTCCGGCGGCTCGGGCTTCAACGGCTTACCCGGGCCGCTCAGGTTGTCGAACGCCGACGTCATCTTCGCTCCCGATCACCCACACCTTCGGCTGGGACCATACGCGCACGGTGAACGCGCTCTGCTTCTCGAAGGCGGCTGCGAGATCTTCCGTGGTGAGGATCGTCGGGTTCACCTGCCGACCGAGCACCGCGCTGACATCTTCCAGCACCGCATAGGTGTCCGCATAGCTGACCGTATCGCTGACGACCATCAGGTCTATGTCGCTGGCCGCCGTATCCGCGCCCTTCGCCACGGACCCGTAGACGAAGGCGGCGCGTATCTTCGAAGCCAGCGGCGCGAGCGCTTCGCGCAACGGCTCGGCGAGGCCGAAGGTTTTGCGAACGATGGCGCACAACTCGGCAAAGATCGGAGACTCGGCATTGGCCTGGAAGTGCTTGCGATTGCCGATCGCGCGCACGGTCACCAAGCCGCTGTCCGCGAGGCTGGCAAGCTCGCGCTGGACGGCGCCCGATCCCGACCGGGCGAGCGCGATCAGCTCCGTCGCGTAATAGCTGCGCTCGGGCTGGCCGAACAACAGGCGAAGAACGCGCTGGCGGGTGCCGGAAAACAAGGCGTCCGCCAAGCTGCTCGGGGGCGGTTGGGTCGCCGCGGCCTTGTCCATGCCCATATCGGGTATGTTAATGCCCAAATTGGGTATGTCAAGCTCGAGCGCGGCAACCCGAGATCCGACGGGGCACGGGGGGTGTCTTCAGCGGTCGCGCTCCCGCACCCTGATCAGCCGGGAGAGGTGAAGGCTCGCCAGTGCGACCTCGTCGGGCATGAGCGCCTGTGCGGTGTTGTCCAGAAAGGCCGGGAGCGCCTTGGGCTCCAGCACCCAGATCTCGCGGGTGGTACCGGGCCTTTGCTCGACGAACCAGCCCGGGAACAGCACTACCGGCCTGACCGGTAGACGCTTGCCTGTGCTCTCTGCGAGCACTTCCCGGAGCCACCTCGCTTGCGCCAATGCCTGCACCACGATGCGATCATCGACCTCCCGATCGCCCACGGTGAGCGCCTTGCCATCGAAGACCACTCGGGCATCGCCACGCCGGGGCTTGGATCTCGTCTTCGTCTCCACCGTGAACACGCCCGCCGGACCGATCAGGACGTGGTCGACGTTGAATCCGGTTCCGACGACATCATGGAACACCCGGTAGCCCTTCGCACGCAGCCCCTCGAGATACTGACCGACGACCTTCTCGCCCTCCGACGCGAGACGCAGTGAATGAAGTCGTGGTCGAAGGCGGTAAAAGCGCCAGGCAGCGAAGGCAATGGCTGCCAGAGCGAGCGCCGTCATGAGGCGCGGAACCGGCGGCGCGCCCGTGTAGTCGCGCCACCATTCGAAGCCGGCAAGAGCGGTCAGCATCACGGCGAAGAGCGCGGGATATTCGAACCGATCCTCGATCAGCTTCTGGCGCTGTTCGTCCACCGATTGGCCCGGCAGGCGCAGCGGCTTGTCCTTGATGGGTGAACGGGTTTCGTCGGTCATTGGTCGGCCGAAGACTGCCCGAAGTCGTCCGCAATCAATCTGAACTGCTCCAGCGCCGTCCCATAGCCACGCCGAGGGACGCGGCGACGTGCGACCTCGTCTCCGCATCCGGAATCCACACGAACACGCCCCTGATGGCGCGGGTCAGTAGAATCCTGTACGCCTGCCTGACTTTCTCGACGACATTCGCGCCTCTTGGCCCGGCTGGCGCCACGGCGCCTTCTCGAAGCGCCTGGCGAACCAGTACACCTATCCCGGACTCGTGGACGTTCTCCAGTAGTGCCTTCCACTGCCCGTCGCGCCACACGAGGTCATCCAGCCACAGCAGCCCGAGGTAGTCGAAGTCGAAACCCCTGACCGCATAGGTGCAGCCCACCTCGCAAAGCGGGTCGTCGTGAATCGGAAGACCCGGGCGCCCCGCAACAAAGCCGGTGTAGTCCTGCCCGGGCACGAAGTTCCAGGGTCGACTCCAGATTCGCCTCTCCCCATCCGGCATATCGACGACTTCCCGGAAGTCGAGAGCGTCCGGCGGAAGGCGATGCGGATACGTCGATCCCTCGGTCTTCCAGGGCCTCGAGTACGTGGAAACCAGCCTGACCGTATGCCCGTCGGCGCGTCGTCGCAGTTCACCCTCCATCTCGAACGGGTTCGCGAAGATGTGGAATTCCATGCCCGGGCGTGCAGTCACTCCGACGCCAAAGGACGAGCCGGTCGTAGCCTCCGCTGCAGCCAGGAGCCCACTGGACTGCGCACTGCTCCCAAGCCGCACTGGAAGTGCAATGACGTTGCTCGACCCGGATCGGCCGAACGCCCCATCGCCCGCGGGCCGATGCCACGCTGACGCATACACGCGGTTGAGCTCCTCCGAACCCCCGCTCAAGAGCGAATCGACCCAGGCGACGTATTCGGCTGACCCGGCGCAACGAAATTGCACGCCTTGCAGCGAGACGCGCTCGACGACGGCACCGAGTTCGCGTGCCCATCCCTCGATGTCCGACACGCTCGTGTTCTCGCGCGACCTGAAGCTCTGGTCTGGGTCGAGAAAGAACACCGCAAGCCGACTGCAACGGATGATGTGAAACGCCTGGGGCCCCAGCCCGGTCACGAAGCCGAACTGTCCGACGCCATGCTCGCGCTCGGGATTGATCAACGCGTGCGCCTCGTCGACCAGTGCGAACAGGCACGCATCGTCTTCGGCGCCTTTCTTCGGCGGGATGCCCCGCTGGGCAAGATCCCGAAGGTGTGCGCGCCAATCAGCTGCTTCTCGATACAGGTTCGACCGACCGGTGGCGCGCCGGATCCGGCCGAGCTGCTGGGTGTCGATCGGCGAGAAACTCGTCGCCTTCCTCGCGACACCGCGCGCAGCGCGTGACCGCGAGACCTTGTCGATCAGGTAGGTCCAGTTGCTGCTCTGGCTTTGCGAGGTGGTGACGAGCACGACGTTGCCCTCGGGCACCGCCTCGTCGGAAACGAGGTTCGCCCACAGGCGCGCCGCAACGGCCGATTTTCCCGATCCGGGTGGGCCTTCGACGATGATGACGTGCTTGCGATCGGACGGCGTGGACATCGCATCGCGCGCCTTGGTTTCGCAAAGGTGCAGAGCCCGCCGCTGATTGTCCAGGAGTTCGAAGTGGCGCACGTCGCCGTCGAGGATCAGCCGCCCGATCTGCCGCATGAAGCCCCGGTCCTGCCTGTACGTCCCGACGGCGAATTGCGTCGCAAACGATTCGTCCTGCTCCGTGATCCGCGCCGCGAGATACGAGGGCAGTTCGATCCCGACGTCGTCCTGGGACATCGAAAAGAGGGGAAAGTCGCCAGCGAGCCGCTCGTTCGGCGGAACGACATAAGGGTGCTTCAGCAGACCCGACGTCAACAGCACGAAGCCATGCACCGCGGCACCGTGTTCGAGCACGGCCGAATGGAATCGCCGGCAATACTCGACGTAGCCGCGCACTTGGTCGGAAGGATGGAGTTCCTGGGAACCGCGACGCTCGATCAGGCCTTCGGCGACCCCCGGCCGGTCATTGCTGGTCTCCCAATCCTTGAGCTCGACGATCACCGCACTCGGCCGATCCCGATGTCGACCGAGCAGGACCACGTCACACCATGCCGATGCACCGGGGAGCTGGTACTCGAGTGCAGCGTGATGCTCCCGTCTCGCGAAGTGCACGTGCACGCGGCCGAGTTCCGGCGTCGTCAACGCTTCGCAGAGCCGCGGCAGGGATCGTTCCCATGCGTGACGCTCACTCGTCCCACCCCGTCCGGTCAGGTCGGCAAGCTCGGCGACGAGTGACGGCAGATCCGCCGACACACGCGCACGGAGCTCGCCGACAGTCAGAAGCACGGCTCGCTCCGCGTGCGCACGCCGAACCACCGGCCGAACCTCGGGCCAACCCGATTCGGAAGGGAACCGTGCGCGGTCTCCAGGTTGGCCGCGCCCACATCGCACGCGTGCCAGCCGACCGCGGACAGCAGCCGGACGACCTCTGCTCGGGCACGTTCCTCGCTGGTAAGCACCTGTTTCGGGCCAGGTCTTCGGGTTGTTGGCGGGAGTGTAGCCCTCGGACAGAAGGCGGTCGATGGACAGTATCGAATTGGCAAATGCTGTCGGCCCGTCGGGCTCGCCGGGCGAGCCAGCGCGCCCTATCCTGGCAGCGAATACGACACCTTCGTCCCCTGCACCGAGACGATGCCGGTCGACTGCAGGTGTCCGAAGACCCGGGAGAGCTCGTCGTCGGACAACTGCTTCTGGAACAACGCACCGATCGAGTTCGTCAGCGTCGCGACGCTGCGCGGCAGGGCGGCCCCGCGCTGCTTCAGGTTCTTCACCACCACCGCCGCCCGCTCCGACACTGGCTGGGACAACCCCGACTTGACGATCGGCATCTCGGTGACGTCGTTCGACCGGCACGCGTACACCTTCAGGGTCTTCAGGTGCGCGATCAGCGGATCGAAGCCGGTGTCCCGCGAAATGATGTGGAAGTAGGCGTCGGGCTCGCGCAGCGCCAGCTGGCCGAGGTAGAACGCGATGTGGAAGTCGAGCGCGTTCTTGCCGGGCGCCGGGACGCGGACGTACTCCGCCCTTGGCCCCATGCGTTGCAGCGTGCTGGCGATCTCGAACGACACCTTCGACTGGCCGGGTCCGACGAACACTTGAATCCTGAAGTGCTCCGCATCCAGGACAGACATCGCCGCCGGCTGCACGTTCTCGTAGTCGATCAGTACGTAGTTGGTTCTCATGCGCCCCTCGTTGGTCGGCCC
>CALMSQ010000167.1:0-3463 GCA_937872345.1 uncultured Burkholderiales bacterium
GGCGTCGATCGTCGAGACGCGCATGCCGCTCTCGAGCGTTCGCAGCGCGCTTCGGGCGTCCTGGCAGGCGCGCGCCGCGCGGGCGGTCTGCTCGCGCTCCTCGCGCTGCTTGCGCTCGGCTTCCTCGCGCTCGGCCGCGCGCTTGCGGAAGTCCTGTTCCTTCTCGGCCCAGCTGCGCGACGCAGCGGCGGCCGGGGCGGCGGCCGCCGGTGCGCGCGCAGCGGCCGTGGGCTGGCCCGCGGCGGGCGCCGGCGCGGCAGTCGACTGCTCGGCAGGCGTCGCGGGCGTGGGCGCGCGCAGGATCTGCGAGGCGGGCACGCTCGGCGGCGGCGGCAGGTCGGAATAGACCATCCGCCCGGACGCGTCGCGCCACTGCCAGGTACCTGCGAGGGCGGGCCCCGCGAGCAACAGGCCGGCGACGGCGAACAGGCAAAGCAACGGGCGGGGCTTGGGCATGGCGGCGCGTCGAGGAAATTCCGGTCTCCCCGATTCTCCGCGCCGCGCCGGGCCCCGGTCGACGCGCGCCGACGGAAGGCGGGCCCGCACGGCCCGACGGACAGCCGCGGGCGCACCTGTATAATTGACTTTTGTGCCCGAGGGTCCCATGCGACTGGCGAAAAAGGCGCTGACGTTCGACGACGTCCTGCTGGTTCCAGCGTTCTCCGAAATCCTTCCCCGCGACACCTCGCTCAAGACCCGCCTGACCCGGCGGATCGCCCTGAACATCCCGCTGGTGTCCGCGGCCATGGACACCGTCACCGAGGCCCGCCTGGCGATCGCGATCGCCCAGGAGGGCGGCATCGGCATCGTCCACAAGAACCTCGGGCCGACGCAGCAGGCAGCCGAGGTCGCGCGCGTCAAGCGGCACGAGGCCGGCATCGTCGCCGACCCGATCACGATCGCGCCGCAGATGAAGGTGCTCGACGTCATCAACCTCACCCAGCAGCACCGCATCTCCGGGCTGCCGGTCGTCGAGAACGGCAAGGTCGTCGGCATCGTGACCAACCGCGACCTGCGCTTCGAGACCCGGCTCGACGAACCGGCGAGCCGCATCATGACGCCGCGCGAGCGGCTGGTCACGGTGCGCGAGGGCGCCTCGCTCGAGGAAGCCAAGGCGCTGATGCATCGCCACCGGCTCGAGCGCGTGCTGGTCGTCAACGACGCGTTCGAGTTGCGCGGGCTGATCACCGTCAAGGACATCCTCAAGGCCACCGAGCACCCCGACGCCTGCAAGGACGAGCAGGGCAAGCTGCGCGTGGGCGCTGCGATCGGCGTCGGCGGCGACTCCGAGGAGCGCGCCGAGCTGCTCACGCGTGCCGGCGCCGACGTGATCGTCGTCGACACCGCGCACGGCCACAGCAAGGGGGTCATCGAGCGGGTGCGCGCGATCAAGCGCCAGTACCCGTCGGTCGAGATCGTCGCGGGCAACGTGGCCACCGCCGAGGCGGCGCGCGCGCTGATCGACGCGGGCGCCGATGCGGTCAAGGTCGGCATCGGGCCCGGCTCGATCTGCACGACCCGCATCGTCGCCGGCGTCGGCGTGCCGCAGATCACCGCGATCAGCGACGTCGCCGCGGCGCTCGAGGGCACCGGCGTGCCGCTGATCGCCGATGGCGGCATCCGCTATTCGGGCGACGTCGCCAAGGCGATCGCCGCCGGCGCCGACGCGGTGATGCTCGGTTCGATGTTCGCCGGCACCGAGGAGGCGCCCGGCGAGGTCATCCTGTACCAGGGCCGCTCGTACAAGACCTACCGCGGCATGGGCTCGCTGGGCGCGATGCAGCAGGGCGCGGCCGACCGCTATTTCCAGGACCCCACCGGCAACATCGACAAGCTCGTGCCCGAGGGCATCGAGGGCAGGGTGGCGTACAAGGGTTCGGTCGTCGCGATCATCTACCAGCTGTGCGGCGGCCTGCGCGCCAGCATGGGCTACTGCGGCTGCCCGACGATCGGCGACATGCGCAGCCGACCGCAGTTCGTCGAAGTCACCGTCGCCGGCATGCGCGAGTCGCACGTTCACGACGTGCAGATGACCAAGGAAGCGCCCAACTACCGCGCCGAGTAACCGGGCGATGCACGACAGGATCCTGATCCTCGACTTCGGGTCGCAGGTCACGCAGCTCATTGCCCGGCGCGTGCGCGAGGCACACGTCTATTGCGAAATCCACGCGTGCGACGTCGACGAGGCGTTCGTCCGCGAGTTCGCGCCGAAGGGAGTCATCCTCTCGGGCAGCCACATGTCGGCGCACGAGGAGTCGACCGACCGCGCGCCCGACGTCGTGTTCTCGCTGGGCGTGCCGGTGCTCGGCATCTGCTACGGGATGCAGACGATGGCGCAGCAACTCGGCGGGCGCGTCGAGTCGGGCACGAAGCGCGAGTTCGGCTACGCCGAGGTGCGCGCACGCGGCCACACGCGGTTGCTCGATGGCCTGGAAGATGCGCGCAACGCAGAGGGCCACGGGCTGCTGAAGGTCTGGATGAGCCACGGCGACAAGGTGGTCGAGATGCCGGCCGGCTTCCGGCTGATGGCCTCCACCGACTCGTGCCCGATCGCGGGCATGGCCGACGAGGCGCGCAAGTTCTACGCGGTGCAGTTCCACCCCGAGGTCACGCACACGCTGCAGGGCGCGAACATCCTGCGGCGCTTCGTGATCGACATCTGCGGCTGCAGGCCCGACTGGGTGATGCGCGACCACATCGGCGAGGCGGTCGAGCAGATCCGCGCGCAGGTCGGCCGCGAGGAGGTCATCCTGGGGCTGTCGGGCGGCGTCGACTCGAGCGTGGCGGCCGCGCTGATCCACCGCGCGATCGGCGACCAGCTCACCTGCGTGTTCGTCGACACCGGGCTGCTGCGCCTGGACGAGGGCGCGCAGGTCGTCGAAACCTTCCAGCGGCACATGGGCATGAAGCTCGTGCACGTCGACGCGACCGGGCGCTTCATGTCGCAGCTGGCGGGCGTGGCCGACCCCGAGGAGAAGCGCCGCGTCATCGGCCGCGAGTTCGTCCACGTGTTCCAGGAAGAGGCGGACAAGCTCGCCAACGCGAAGTGGCTCGCGCAGGGAACGATCTACCCGGACGTGATCGAGTCGGCCGGCGGCAAGTCGGGCAAGGCGACGAAGATCAAGTCGCACCACAACGTCGGGGGCTTGCCCGAGACGCTGCACCTGAAGCTGCTCGAACCGCTGCGCGACCTGTTCAAGGACGAGGTGCGCGAGTTGGGTGTCGCACTCGGGCTGCCGCGCGAGATGGTCTACCGGCACCCGTTCCCGGGGCCGGGACTCGGCGTGCGCATCCTGGGCGAGGTCCGCCGCGACTACGCCGACCTGCTGCGCCGCGCCGACGCGATCTTCATCGAGGAGCTGCGCAACACTGCCGGCCCCGACGGTCGCAGCTGGTACGACCTGACCTCGCAGGCGTTCGCGGTGTTCCTGCCGGTGAAGTCGGTCGGCGTGATGGGCGACGG
>CALMSQ010000168.1:0-3461 GCA_937872345.1 uncultured Burkholderiales bacterium
GCGCCGGTGCCCGACGTCGTGCTGATCGACGGCGGCGCGACGCAGGTCGGCGCGGCGCGCCAGGTGTTCGAGGAGCTCGGCGCCGACGTGTCGGCGCTGGTCGGCGTGGCCAAGGGCGAGGGACGCAAGGTCGGGCTCGAGACACTGGTGTTCGCCGACGGCCGCGCGCCGATCGTTCCCGGGCGCGACTCGGCGGCGCTGATGCTGGTTGCGCAGATCCGCGACGAGGCGCACCGGTTCGCGATCACCGGAATGCGCTCACGCCGCGCGAAGGCGCGCACGGGCTCGCGGCTCGACGAGATCGACGGCATCGGCCCGAAGCGCCGCCAGCGCCTGCTTGCGCGTTTCGGCGGCCTGCGTGGCATCATGGCGGCAAGCGTCGAGGATCTCGCCTCGGTGGAGGGCGTTTCCCGGGCGCTTGCCGAAGAGATCTATCGACGACTGCACTGATGCCTGCGCGATCGCGGCCGCCCGTCGCGGGCTGCGGTCGCCGGCCCGTCCGACCATGCCCTGGAACCTTCCGACCCTGCTCACCTGGACGCGCGTCGTCGCGATACCGCTGCTGGTCGCGGTGTTCTTCCTGCCGGTCGCGCCGTTCACGCAGAACGTGCTGGCCACGGTGCTGTTCGTCGCTGCCGCGATCACCGACTGGCTCGACGGCTGGCTCGCGCGGCGCTGGGGACAGACTTCGGCCTTCGGCGCCTTCCTCGACCCGGTCGCCGACAAGCTGATCGTCTGCGTGGCCCTGGTGATGCTCGTCGATCACCACCGAGTCGACGCGATCGTCGCGGCGATCATCGTCGGGCGCGAGCTGACGATCTCGGCGCTGCGCGAGTGGATGGCGCAGGTGGGCGCGCGCGCCAGCGTCGCGGTTCACTCGATCGGCAAGTTCAAGACCGTCGCCCAGCTGGTCGCGATCCCGATGCTGCTCTACGACGGGCGCCTCGGCGGCCTGATCCACACGCGCCCGCTCGGCACCTGGCTGATCTGGGTCGCCGCGGTGCTCACGGTCTGGTCGATGCTGTACTACCTGCGCCAGGCGTGGCCGGTGCTGCGCGACGGCGGCAAGCACGGCGACCGCCAGGGTTGACCGCTGCCGCGGGGGACGGGCGCGGTTTGACAGCCCGGAGTGTCGGGCTATAATTGCGGGCTTCCGAGCGCGGGAGTAGCTCAGTTGGTAGAGCGCAACCTTGCCAAGGTTGAGGTCGCGAGTTCGAGACTCGTCTCCCGCTCCAGTTCCTGAAGGGAAGCCCGCGCTTCCCTTTTTCTTTACCGCCCCCCGGCCCGCGCCGGCGCGGCGTGCACACCCGGCGGGGTGGCAGAGTGGTTATGCAGCGGCCTGCAAAGCCGTGTACGCCGGTTCGATTCCGACCTCCGCCTCCAGTCCTTCGATCGTCCAGCCTGCCGGACCCTCGGGCCACCGTCTACGGCCAGCCGCGGCGCGCCCGCCCGCGCCGGGGGCCGTGCTAAGCTGCCGCGCACTCCCGGCCTGGGGGAAGCTCCCGGCATCGGCCGGGAACCGCGGCCCGCGGCGCCGCGATCGCACCCGCCTGGAGACAACGATGCACGACAAGCGAATCACCCTGCGACGGCTCGCGGCCATCGCGTTTGCGGCCAACCTGCCGCTCGGCGCCACGGCGCCGGCCTTCGCGCAATCCGATCCGATCCGCATCGGCCTGATCCTGCCGATGACGGGCCCGTTCGCGTCCACCGGCCGGCAGGTCGAGGCGGCCGCGAAGCTCTACATGGCGCAGCACGGCAGCACGGTCGCCGGGCGCAAGGTCGAGCTCATCGTCAAGGACGACGGCGGCACCGCCGACGTCACGCGTCGGCTGGCGCAGGAGCTCGTCGTCAACGACAAGGTGGCGGTGCTCGCGGGCTTCGGCCTCACGCCGCTGGCGCTCGCGACCGCGCCGATCGCCACGCAGTCGAAGACTCCGATGGTCGTCATGGCCGCGGCGACCTCCAGCATCATCGACGCGTCGCCGTTCATCGTCCGCACCAGCTTCACGCTGCCGCAGGCCACGCTCGGCATCGCCGAATGGGCGCCGAAGAACGGCATCCGCAAGGTCGTCACGCTGGTGAGCGACTACGGCCCCGGCATCGATGCCGAGAAGGTGTTCGTCGCCCGCTTCACGCGAGGCGGCGGGCAGGTCACCGACTCGCTGCGGGTGCCGCTGCGCAACCCCGATTTCGCGCCGTTCCTGCAGAAGGTGCGCGACGAGAAACCCGACGCGGTGTTCGTGTTCCTGCCCTCGGGCGTGGGCGCGCAGCTGATGAAGCAGTTCACCGAGCGCGGCCTGGACAAGGCGGGCATCCGGTTGATCGGTACCGGCGACGTGACCGACGACGACATCCTGAACGAGATGGGCGACGCGGCGCTCGGCGTCGTCACCTCGCACCACTACTCGGCCGCGCACGACTCGGCGGCGAACAAGGCGTTCGTCGCAGCGTTCGGCAAGGCCAACAACGGCATGCGGCCGAACTTCATGGCGGTGGGCGGCTACGACGGGATGCGCGTGATTCTCACGGCGCTCGAGGCCACCAAGGGTGCCGGCGGCGAGGCGCTGGTCGCGGCGATGAAGGGCCAGTCTTTCGAGAGCCCGCGCGGTCCGGTGACGATCGACGCGCAGACGCGCGACATCGTGCAGGACATCTACATCCGCAAGGTCGAGCGCGTCGGCGGCCAGCTCTACAACGTCGAGTTCGACTCGCTGAAGGCGGTGAAGGACCCGGGCCGGGGCCAGTGATGTGCTGACGCTGCTGTTCGACGGCATCGCGTACGGGATGCTGTTGTTCGTGCTGGCCGTCGGGCTGGCGGTGACGATGGGGTTGATGAACTTCATCAACCTCGCGCACGGCGCGTTCGCGATGGCCGGCGGCTACCTGCTGGTGGTGCTCACGCAGCGCTGGGGCTGGCCGTTTCTCGCCTGCCTGCCGGTCGCCTTCGTCGTGACCGCCGCGCTGGGCGCGGCGCTCGAGCGAACGCTGTACCGGCCGATGTACGCGAAGCCGCACCTGGACCAGGTGCTGTTCTCGATCGGGCTCACCTTCATGGCGGTGGCCGCCGTCGACTGGTTCATGGGCTCGTCGATGCAGATCGTCCAGCTGCCGGAGTTCCTGCGCGGGCGCAGCGAGTTCTTCGGCGGGGCGCTGGGCGTCGGGCACTACCGGCTGTTCATCGTCGTCGTCTGCGTGGCGCTGACATTCGGGCTGCAGGCGATCCTGATGCGCACGCGCTTCGGTTCGAGGCTGCGCGCGGCCGTCGACGATCCGCGCGTCGCCGGGGGCCTGGGCATCCCGGTGAACCGGGTGTTCCTCGCGACCTTCGCCGCCGGGTCGGGCCTGGCCGGACTGGGCGGCGCGCTCGGCGCCGAGGTGCTGGGGATGGATCCGACCTTCCCGCTGAAGTTCATGGTCTACTTCCTGATCGTGGTCGCGGTCGGCGGCACGAGCTCGAT
>CALMSQ010000169.1:0-5739 GCA_937872345.1 uncultured Burkholderiales bacterium
GTCGCGCGGCGCCGCGTCAGCGCAGCTCGCTGCCTTGCGTCAGGCCGACGCCGGCTTCGCGCATCGCCGCGAGCGCGCGCTCGAGCGATCCGCCGAGGTCGATCGCGCGACAGGCGTCGAGCAGCACGACCGCGTCGAAATGCAGTCGCCGGGCGTCGAGCGCCGACCAGGCGACGCAATAGTCGGTGGCCAGCCCGCAGAAGAACACCCGGGCGAAGCCGCGCTCGCGCAGGTAGCCGGCCAGGCCGGTGGGGCTCGCGCGGTCGTTCTCGTAGAAGGCCGAGTACGAGTCGATGTCGGGCCGGAATCCCTTGCGGATCACCAGTTCGGCGCGCGTCGCGTCGAGGTTCGCGTGCAGCGCGGCGCCTGCCGTGCCCTGCACGCAGTGGTCGGGCCATAGCGTCTGCTCGCCGTAGTCGAGCGAGACCGTCTCGAATGGCGCGTGCCCCGGGTGCGAGCTGGCGAACGAGCGGTGGCCGGCCGGGTGCCAGTCCTGCGTGAGCACGACGTGCTCGAAGCGGCGCATCAGCGCGTTGGCCACGGGAACGACTGCATCGCCGTCGGCCACCGCCAGCGCGCCGCCGGGGCAGAAGTCGTTCTGCACGTCGATGACGACGAGCACGTCGCGGCGCGGATCGATCTCCGGAATCGTCTGCATGGCGCGAGCTTCCCATTGCCGCCGGGATGCGTCAATATCGCCGCACCGTCCCTTCAACGAGGAGAAGCGCATGTCGAGCCGTCGCGAGTTCATGGGTGCATCGGCAGCTGTCGCCGCGGCCGCCGCGCTGCCGCTTCCGGCCCTCGCGGCCCGGGGGCCGATCCGGATCGGCGCGGTGCTGCCGTTCTCGGGGGGGCTCGAACTGTTCGGCAACCAGGCCAGGATCGGCATCGACCTCGCGGTCGCCGAGATCAACGCCGAGGGCGGCATCCTCGGCAGCAAGGTCGAGGTGCTCTACCAGGACAACAAGACCGACCCGAAGACCTCGGTCGAGCGCACCACGCAGCTCATCCAGCGCGACAAGGTGATCGCGGTCACCGGCCCGATCACGTCCAGCGCGCGCGACGCGATGCTGCCGGCGCACCGCCGGCTGAAGACGCCGCTGCTGTACGCGACCAACTACGAGGGCGGCGCGTGCGACCGCTACGTGTTCTCGTTCAACACCGTTCCGAACCAGGAGCTCGAGAAGCTGCTGCCGGAACTGGTCAAGCGCGCGGGCAACACCTTCTACCTGTTCGGCGCCGACTACGTCTGGCCGCAGAAGATGTTCGAACAGGCCGAAGTCCTGATCACGCGGCTCGGCGGCAAGGTGGTCGGCAAGGAGTTCGTGCCGTTCGGCACGAAGGAATTCACGCCGATCCTGAGGCGCATCAAGGACAGCGGCGCAAAGGTCGTGCTCAAGGCGCTGCCCGGCGCCGACGGCATCACCTTCATCAAGCAGGCCGAAGACCTCGGGCTGATGAAGGAGGTCACGATCGGCTTCCTCGGCTTCGCCGAGACGTACCTCGGCGCCTTCGGCGAGGGCAAGGGACAGAACATGTGGGTCACCGTGCCGTTCGCGGCGTCGATCGACGACCCGAAGGTCAAGGACTTCGTCGCCCGGGTGCGCAAGTCGGCGGGCAACGAGGTGCCGATCTCGCACTACGTGATGACCCACTACAACGCGATGAAGGCGGTGCAGGCGGCGCTGAAGAAGACCGGCAAGGCCGATCGCGAATCGCTGGTCAACGGGCTCGAGGGGCTCACGCTCGAGATTCCCACCGGGCCGATGACGATCGGCAAGGCCGACCACCACGTGACGATGAACATGTACCTGGCGCGCACCGAGGGTGCCGGGCTCACCGTGGTGCAGGCGATGGGGGCGATCGCGCCGCGGGCGGGCTGCGCGAAGAAGTGAGCCGGCCCAGCCGCGGGCGCGCATGAACGTCGGCGCGCGGGACTCCGGGGCACTGCTGAGGGTCGAGCGGGTCTCGCGCGACTTCGGCGGCCTGCGTGCGCTCGACGGCGTGGCCTTCGACGTCGCGGCCGGCGAGGTGCTGTGCATCATCGGGCCCAACGGCTGCGGCAAGACCACGCTGTTCAACACGATCACCGGACAGGTGCGGCCGGACAGCGGGCGCGTGAGCTTCGACGGCCGCGAGCTCTCCGGCCTCGCGCCCGACCGGGTGGCGCGGCTGGGCGTCGCGCGCAAGTTCCAGGTGCCCAGCGTGTTCGAGGACCTGACGGTGCGCGAGAACCTCGGCGTCGCGCGCTTCGCCGCGCCCGCGCACGCAGCGCTGCCCGCGCCCGAAGCGGTGCTGTCGGACATCGCGATGGGCGACGCTGCCGACGAACCGGCCGGCACGCTGTCGCACGGGCGCAAGCAGTGGCTCGAGATCGGCATGCTGCTCGCGCAGGCGCCGCGGCTGATGCTGCTCGACGAGCCCACCGCCGGCATGACCGGCGCCGAGACGATGGCCACCGTGGAGCTCGTGCGCCGCGTCAGCGGCCGCGCCGGCACGGCCTGCGTGGTCGTCGAGCACGACATGCGCTTCGTCGAGGCGCTCGACGCGCGGGTGCTGGTGATGCTCGCCGGCCGGCTGGTTGCCGACGGGCGCTTCGCCGAAGTGCGGCGCCTGCCGGCCGTGCGCGAGGCCTACCTCGGGCGCCGCGCGTGAGGCGGGCGTGAGCGCGAGCGCGAGCGTGGGCGCAGCGGCGGGCGCGGGCCCGAACGCAGGCATGAGCGCGGCGGCCGACGCGTCGCTGTCGCTGTCCGGCGTCGTCGCCGGCTACGGCAAGGGAACGGTGCTCAACGGCGTCGACCTCGACGTGGGCAGCGGCGAGCGCGTGGGGCTGCTCGGGCGCAACGGCGCGGGCAAGACCACGCTGATGCGCGTGCTGATGGGCCTCGTTGCGGCGCGCGCCGGCGAGATCCGCTTCGGCGGACGCCCGATCCGCGCCACGGAGACGTTCCGGATCGCTCGGCTCGGCCTGGCCTACGTGCCGCAGGGACGCGACCTCTTCGCCGACTTCAGCGTCGAGCAGAACCTGCTGCTCGGCTGCATCGCGCAGCGCGGCCACACCGCGCGCGACCTGTCGCCGGCGTTCGAGGCGTTTCCGTGGCTGCACGCGCGCCGCGGCGAGCGCGCCGGAAGCCTGTCGGGCGGCCAGCAGCAGCAGCTCGCGATCGGCCGCGCGATCGTCTCGCGCCCGAAGCTGCTGCTGCTCGACGAGCCGCTCGAAGGCGTGCAGCCTTCGGTCGTGGACGAGATCGTCGACGCACTCGCGCGCCTGTGCTCGGCGTCCGGAATGGGCCTGCTGCTGGTCGAGCAGAACGTCGACGTCGTGCTGGCGCTGTGCGGGCGCGTCGCGTTCATCGAGTCGGGCGAAGTGCGCGAGTCGCAGCCGAGCGAGGCAGTGCGCGACGATCCGCTTCGCCTCGAGCGCTACCTGGGCATCTGAGCGGACATCCGGGGCGGGCGCGACGATGAACGCTGCGATCACGATGCTGCTCGACGCGTCGAACTACGTGCTGATCCTGATGCTGGTCGCGCTCGGGCTGGCGATCGTGTTCGGGCTGATGAACGTGATCAACATGGCGCACGGCGAGTTCATGATGCTGGGCGCCTATGCCGCGCTCGCCTGCCACCAGGCGGGCTTGCCGATGGCGGCCGGGCTGGTGGTCGCGCCGCTCGCGGTGGGACTGCTCGGGCTGGTGGTCGAGGAGCTGCTGATCCGGCGCGTCTATGCGCGGCTGCTCGACACGATCCTCGCGACCTGGGGGCTGTCGCTGATCCTGAAGCAGGCGATCGTGATGGCGTTCGGGCCCGGCTCGTATTCGGTGCCCAATCCGCTGCCGATGACGGTGCCGGTGCTGGGCGTCGACTATCCGGCGTACCGGCTCTTCATCATGGTGGTGGCGCTTGCGGCGCTCGCAGCGACCTTCTGGCTGTTCTTTCGCACCGAGTGGGGGCTCACCGCGCGCAGCGTGATCGCCAATCGTTCGATGGCCGCGTGCCTGGGCATCGACACGCGTCGGCTCGACCGCCTCACGTTCGCCTGCGGGGCTGCGCTGGCGGGCCTCGCCGGTGCGGTGATCACGCCGATCGTCTCGCTCGATCCGCAGATGGGCACCGGCTTCCTGGTGCCGGCGTTCCTGTCGATCCTCGTCGGCGGCCTGGGCAGCGTGGCGGCGCCGCTGGCCGGCGCCACCGCGGTCGGCGCGACCGACAACCTCGTCTCCACCTTCTATTCGCCGGTCTGGGCGCAGGGCGTGGTGTTCACGGTGGCGATCCTGCTGATCCGGATGTTCCCCGACGGCGTGATGGCGCGGGTGCGCAGGCGAGCATGAGCCCCCGCAAGGCCGACGCCGAGATCCGCTTCGCGCTGGGCGCGCTGGCCGCGCTCGCGCTGCTGCCGGCCGTCGCGCCCGACTGGCAGCTCTCGGAGTTCGCGCGCTATTTCGCCTACATGCTGCTGGCGGCCAGCCTCGCGTGGGTCTGGGGCCACTGCGGGCTGCTGTGCCTGGGGCAGGCGGTGTTCTTCGGCATCGGCGCCTACGCGATGAGCGTGGTCACGCTGGGCATGCTGCCGTTCGCGCCGTCGCTGGTGTCGTCGTGGGCCGGCCTCGCGCTCGGCGTCGGCGCGGCGACGCTGTTCGCGTGGCTGCTCGGCGGGCTGTTCTTCTCGGCGCGCGGGCTGGGCGGGCCGTTCTTCGGCATCGTGACGCTGGCGGTCGCGTTCATCGTCGAGCGGATCTCGATCAACTGGGGCTTCCTCGGCGGGCTGAACGGCCTGATGAACGTGCCGGCGCTGCGGGTCGGCCTGAGCGGCGGCGACGAGATCGTCGACGAGATCGCGGTCTATTACGCGATGCTGGGGGTGCTCGCGGCGGTAGCGGCGCTGCTGATCGCCGTGGTGCGCTCACGCTGGGGGCGGGTGCTGCTGGCGATCAGCAACCACGAGTTGCGTGCGCAGGCGCTCGGCGTGAACGTCGCCCGCGAGAAGACGCGGGCGTTCATGCTCGGCGCGGCCGTCGCGGCGCTGGCCGGCGCGCTGTTCGTCACGCAGTTCAACTTCGCGTCGCCGCCGCTGATCGGTTTCACGCTGTCGGCCGAGGCGCTGATCTGGGTGGCCGTCGGCGGGCGGGGCTCGATCGTCGCGGCGGCGCTCGGCGCGCTGCTGGTGCGGCTGGCCGAGTCGTGGCTGTCGGAATACGTGGGCGACAACTGGCTGCTCGCGCTGGGCGCGGTGTTCGTGCTGGTCGTCGTGGCGATGCCGCGCGGGGTCGTGGGCGAGCTCATCGCGCGCCTGGGCGCGCGCCCGGCGCGCGCGCTCAGCGGCGCAGCATCCGATCGAGCAGGTCGCGCGGGCTGATCGGCTTCGGCGGCTTCGACGGTTCGGTGGCCCCGGGCGCCGGCTTGCCGAGCAGTTCCTCCTGCAGGCGCCGGGTCAGTTCGCGCCGGGCCGCGTCGATCGCCAGCGCGGCGACGTCGACGCGGTACGACAGCGCGTCGAACGGGCCACTGACCTGCACCGGGACGGTCACGCCGCGCAGCGCCGCCAGCTCGGCGCCCCCCTGGCCCGACAGCGTGCCGACCACCGACACGCGAGCCAGATAGTCGAGGCGCTTGGCCGGAAGGTCGACCTGCCCGGCGCCGCCGACCCGCAACAGCGGCGAGCGCAGGTCGAGATCGTCGTTGCGCGCGACGCCGTCGCGGACGACGAAGCTCGCGTCGAGCGAGGAGAACGCGGTCCGGTCG
>CALMSQ010000170.1:0-5727 GCA_937872345.1 uncultured Burkholderiales bacterium
GGTCGACGCCGTCGTGCACCACCTGCGCGCCGAAGCGCGTGCGCACCGCGTCGATCTCGATGACCGGATCGCTCACAGCTCGAGTTCCTGCAGCAGCACCGCAAACAGCGCGTCGAGCAGGATCACCGCGACGATGCTCTGCACGACGGTCGAGGTGGTGTTGATGCCGATCGAGCGCGTGTCGCGGCTCACCGACAGGCCCATCCGGCAGCCGATCACCGCGATGAATAGCGCGAACGCAGGGGCCTTCGCGAGCCCGATCACGAAGTGGCGCGGCGAGAGCGCGTCGTGCAGCCGGTTCAGGTACGTCGACGGCGTGATGTCGAGCATGCGCTCGGCAATTACCATCGCGCCGAGGGTGCCCATCACGTCGCCGACGAACACCAGCAGTGGCAGCGACACCACGAGCGCCAGCACGCGGGGCACGACCAGGACCTGCTCGGCCGACAGTCCGAGCGTGCGAATGGCGTCGATTTCCTCGGTGAGCTTCATCGTGCCCAGTTGCGCGGTGAACGCGGCCCCGGAGCGGCCGGCGACGATCGTCGCGACGATCAGCGGCGAGAACTCGCGCGCCAGCCCCAGCGCCACTCCGTCGACGACGAAGATGTTGGCGCCGTACTGCTCGGCCTGCAGCCCCAGCAGGTAGGCGATGACCAGCCCGATCAGGAAGGACACCAGCGCGACGACCGGAATCGCCGACACGCAGACCTGCGCGAACTGCGCGGCCGTCTCCTTCCCGCGCAGGATCGCCGGACTGGCGGCGGCGCGCGCCAGCTCGACGATCACCCGACCGAGGAAGTCGAGATGGCCGTGCACGAGCCCGAACATCGCGACGCTCGACGCGCCGACTTGCCCGAGCGGACCCCGCGCGCGTGGCAACGCAGCCGGCAGCAACGGAGGCAAGTGCTCGCGCACGAGGTCGACGATGCGTGCGTGCGCGCCGCCGAAGCCGCGTAACGCGATGTCCGCTGGCGGCGCGCCGGCCTGCGCGAGGTGGCGCCAGACGAGCAGCGCCGCCGCGGTGTCGATGTCGGCGAGCGCCGAGCCGTCGAGCGCGACGGGCGGGCGCAGCCTTTCGGCCCCGGCCCGCGCGTGACGCAGCGCTGCGTCGAGTTCGCCCAGCCGCGCCAGCCGCCAGCTTCCCGCCAGGCGGAGCACGCCGCCCCCGTCACCGTACTCGATGCGGCAGCTGGCCTCGGTGGATGTCATCGCGGGGGGATTGGCGTCGGCGTGCGTGGTCGAGACTAGCATACGCAGATGCGCGGCCAACCCGGAACGAGGCGATGAGCGACGCGATCGGGGCCGGCCGGCCATGGGCATCGTGGCGCGCCGCCGAGCGCCGGCGCCTGATCGCCGCGCGCCTGGCGATGCCGGCAGTCGAGCGGCGCCGGCTCGCGCGGCGCATCGGCGCCGCGCTCGACAAACTGCTGGCGGATGTCGCCGGCCTGGTCATCGCCGCCTACTGGCCGATCCGCGGCGAGCCCGACCTGCGACCATGGCTCGAGTCGGTTCGCGCACGCGGGGCGCATTGCGCGCTGCCCGTCGTCGTGGCCGCCAACGCGCCGCTGGAGTTCCGTTCCTGGCGGCCGGGCGATCGGCTCGCGCGCGGCGTCTGGAACATCCCCGTGCCTGCCGACGGCCCGCCCGTCGCGCCGCAGGTCCTGATCGTTCCGGTCGTCGGGTTCGACGCCGGCGGTCACCGGCTCGGCTACGGGGGCGGCTTCTACGATCGCACGCTCGCCGCCGCAACGCCCCGCCCGTTCGCCATCGGCGTGGGCGCTTCCGTGGCGGCGCTCTCCAGCATCGACCCGCAGCCACACGACGTCCCAATGGACGCGATCGTCACCGAGCATGGCGCAACCGACTTCCGCCGCCGACGTCCCACTGCTGATCCCACTTTTTCGATGGGCCGCAAAAACCCTTGACAGCCCACCGCCGTTCCACTGAAATCGGCCGCAGGAGACCCACCCGCAAGGTGCCCAGTTGGAGGCCGATGCGCTGCTGCGCGAGATCGTCGAATACTGCCGCAAGGCGGGCGTGGCCGAGTCGACGTTCGGCCGGTTCGCGGTCAACGACGGCAAGTTCGTCAACCGCCTGCGCGAAGGCGGGCGGATCACGACCGCGACCGCCGAACGGGTGCGCCGATTCATCAGCAGCGACGCGCGCGCCGGCGCCCGCGCCGGGCGCCGGTTCCTGATCGACGCGCCGGTCGCCGCGCGCGAGCCCGCCCCGCTGGCCGACCCGCAGGAGCCGCCGGCGCACGTCGGCCGCAATTTCCGCTTCTTCGACAACCGGCAGAAGTACCAGCTGTTCGTCAGCACCTGCTCGGAAAAATCGGTGGTCGCGCAGCGCGTGGCAATGGAACTGGTGAACATCCATCCGACGCCGCCCGCCGTGCGCGTATTCGACGCCGGCTTCGGCGACGGCACGGTGCTGATCCGCGTGATGCGCGCGATGCACAAGCGCTTCGCCACGATGCCGTTCTACGTCGTGGGCAAGGAGATCAGCGTCGAGCACGTGCGCATGACGCTCGAGCGGATGGCCGACCGCTTCTTCGAGCACCCGGCCACGGTGCTCGTGCTCACCAACCTCAACTACACCGAGGCCCCCTCGCTGTCCCCGGCCTCGATGGCCGCGGCGACCACGCTGGTCTGGCACGAGGTCGCGCTGGCCGGCGCGACTTCGCACGAGTTCGAAGAGCAGATCGCGGCGCTGGGGCCCTTCCTCGCCGAGAACTGGCGCGTGAACATCGATCCGGCCACCGGCAACCCGGTCTACGCGCGGCCGACGGTGCTGGTGATCTACCGCGACGACCATCGCTTCCTGCTCGAGTCGGTGATCCCCCGGCGCGGCGGCGCCGACGCCGGGTTCGACCTCGTCATCGCGTCGCAGCCCTACCGCGCCCGCGCCGACCTGCGCTTCAAGGCCGCGCGCGTGATCGCGCCGCTGGCGCGCTCGCTCGCCCCGGGCGGGCGGCTGCTGGCGATCCACTCGCGCGGCGACGACCCGGGACTCGAGATCCTGCAGAAGATGTGGCCCGGCGAGAACCCGTTCGTGCACGACCGGCACCAGATGCTGAAGGCGGTGAAGGAGGCGCTCGGCGCGGCGTCGCGCAACCTGAACTTCAACGCGTATTCCGACGCGCGCTCGCTGTTCCGGTTCGACATGCACACGCTGCCCACCGAGCTGTCGGCGTCGATCGGCACCTCGATGCTGTTCGCGGCCTGGAACGCCGCGATCTACGTCGGACAGGTCGACGACGCGCGTCTCGAGGCCGCCATGGGCGACCGGCGCTACCTCGAGGTCACCGGTGAGGTACTGCGCAAGCACAACGGACTCTGGTTCCAGGACGAGTCGTACATCATTTCGCGGCACCGCGACTGAAGGGCGAGACCATGGACTTCGGGCACGCAACGGACGACACGACCATTCCGGCCGGCGCCGACCTGCACGGCGCGATCGCCCGGCTGGCGCGCAACGCGTCGATCGAGACGTCGACCCACAACGTAGCCGACGTCGGCGGCTATGCGCAGGTCCTGGCGCCCGGCACCGACGTCTACGTGACCTTCCTGCCGGGCACGCCGTACCACCACATCCTGAGCACGGCGGCGCGGCTGCGGCAGGTCGGGCTGAACCCCGTCCCGCACCTGGCCGCGCGCCGCTTCGCCAGCGCCGCGGCGGTCGCCGACTTCGTCGCCAGGCTGCGCGACGAAGCGGGCGTCGGCCGCGTGCTGCTCATTGCCGGCGACAGCGACGCCGCCGCCGGCCCGTTCTCGTCGAGTCTGCAGGTGCTCGAGACCGGCGTCTTCGAGGCTTGCGGAATCCGCAGCGTCGGCGTCGCCGGCTATCCGGAAGGCCACCCCCGCATCCCGCAGCACGTGCTCGACGACGCGCTCGATCGCAAGATCCGCTACGCCGAGGCGCACGGCATAGAGCTGTTCGTCGTCTCGCAATTCTGCTTCGACGGGCAACTGGTGCTGGACTGGCTCGACCGGCTGCGCAATCGGGGCGTGACGCTCCCGGTGCGCGTCGGGGCAGCCGGACCCGCGACGGTGCGCACGCTGCTGGCCTATGCGGTCCGGTGCGGAATCGGCGCCTCGATGAAGGCGCTCGGCACGCGACCGGTCTCGCTCACCAGGATGCTGGCCCGGCAAGGCCCCGAGCGGCTCGCGCGCACGCTCGCGCCGCGCGCGGCCGAGCTCGGCGTCGCCGGGATGCACCTGTTCGCCTTCGGGAATTTCGCCGACTCGGCGCAGTGGATTCGCGACGTGGCCTCGGGCCGCTTCGACGTCGTCGAACGGGGTGACGGCATCGAGCTGGCCCCGATTGGCGAACGCCGCGGCTAGCGACGTCTCGCGCAACGGTCGTCGCCGGTCAGAACAGACCGACCACCTTGCCGTCGACCAGGTCGATGCCGTTGGCCGACGGCACCTTCGGCAGCCCGGGCATCGTCATGATGTCGCCGCAGATCATCACGATGAATCCCGCCCCGGCGGCGAGGCGCACCTCGCGGATGTTCAGCACGTGCCCCTCCGGCGCGCCGCGCAGCTTCGGGTCGGTCGAGAACGAGTACTGGGTCTTGGCCACGCACACCGGGTAGTGGCCGTAGCCGTCGTCCTGCAACTTGCGGATCCGCGCGCGCACCTTGCTGTCGGCCGTCACCTCCGACGCACGGTAGACCTTCCTCGCGATCTTCTCGATCTTCTGCCAGAGCGGGTCGTCGTCGTCGTAGACGAAGGCCGGCCGTGCGGGCTGCCCGCACAACGTGACGACCGCCCGCGCCAGGTCGGCCGCGCCGCGGCCGCCTTCGGCCCAGTGGTTCGCCGTGACGACGTCGACGCCGAGCCTCGCGATGCGCGCCTGCACCGCCTCGATCTCGGCCGGCGAGTCGAAGGCGAAGCGGTTGATCGCCACCACGCAGGGAAGATGGTGGACGTTGCGCAGGTTGTCGACGTGGCGCTCCAGGTTCGCCATCCCCTTGTCGAGTGCCTTCATATTGACGTGCTCGAGTTCGGCGGGATCGACGCCGCCGTGGTACTTGAGCGCGCGAATCGTCGCCACGAGCACCGCGGCGTCGGGCCACAGGCCGTTCTTGCGGCACTTGATGTCGAGGAACTTCTCGGCACCGAGGTCGGCGCCGAAGCCGGCCTCGGTCACCACGTAGTCGGCCAGCTTCAGCGCCGCGCGCGTCGCGATCACCGAGTTGCAGCCGTGCGCGATGTTTCCGAAGGGTCCGCCGTGAATCAGCGCCGGGTTGTTCTCGAGCGTCTGCACCAGGTTCGGCTTCAGCGCGTCCTTCAGCAGCACCGTCATCGCCCCGTGCGCGCTCAGGTCGCGCGCGCGCACCGGCCTTCCGTCGCGCGAGTAGGCGACGACGATCTCGCCCAGGCGCGACCTCAGATCGTCGAGCGAGGTCGCCAGGCAGAAGATGGCCATCACCTCGGAGGCGACGACGATGTCGAAGCCGTCCTCGCGCGGATACCCGTTGGCCGTGCCGCCCAGCCCGACGACGACCTGGCGCAACGCGCGATCGTTCATGTCGAGCACGCGCCGCCACTCGATGCGCCGCAGGTCGATGCCGAGCTCGTTGCCATGGGCGACGTGGTTGTCGATCAGCGCGGCGAGCAGGTTGTTGGCGAGCCCGATCGCCGAGAAGTCGCCGGTGAAGTGCAGGTTGATGTCCTCCATCGGGACGACCTGCGCGTGGCCGCCGCCTGCGGCGCCTCC
>CALMSQ010000171.1:0-5094 GCA_937872345.1 uncultured Burkholderiales bacterium
GGATTGACCGCGACGTCGGTCTGGATGAACGGCACGTAGGTGTCGCCCGGCAGCGAGCGCCCCTTCGCGCTGACGATCCCCGAGGTGGCGCTCTGCTCGAAGCCGAACGGCGAGCCGATCGCGAGCACGTAGTCGCCCACCGCGAGTTGCGACGGGTCGCCGAGCTGCACCGTCGGCAGGCCGCCCGCCTTGATGCGCAGCACGGCGACGTCGGTCGCCGGGTCGACGCCGAGCACGCTGGCCTCGAACTCGCGCCGGTCGGCGAGCTTGACCGTGACGCTGGTCGCGTCGCGCACGACGTGCGCGTTGGTGAGGATCAGGCCGTCCTCGCTGACGATGAAGCCCGAACCCTGCCCGTGCAGCGGCGCGTCGCCGCGCGGCATCGGCGGGACCGGCAGCCCCCGGTAGAAACGGAAGAACGGGTCGTTGTCGAGCTCCGGCGCGCGCTGGCGCGCCACCGGCACCGAGCCCTCGACGGTGACGCCGACGACGGCCGGGCCGAAGCGCTGGAAGATCGTCCGGTAATCCGGGGCGCTGGTGGGCGCGACGGGAGCTGCCTCGGCAGCGTTCGGTGCCGGCTGGGTGGCGCTCGACGCGGTCGTGTTCGTCCTGGCGAACCAGTCGGCCGGATTCAGGCTCCAGCCGTACGCCGTACCGACGCTGACGAGGCCTGCGGCGGCCAACGCCGCGAACAGCGATCTTCGTGTCATCCGTGAACTTCCGGCATGCAGGGCGGGCAAGGCCCGGTTGACGCACGATAGGTGCGCCGCCTTAGCCCTGACTTAAGTCGCGTCGGCGCCGGCGCCGGCGAGCGGGAGGTGAACCGCCACGCGAAGGCCGCCGAGCGCGGACTGGGCGAGCTCGATGCGGCCCGCATGGCGGTCGACGACCGCCTTGACGATCGCCAGCCCCAGGCCGCTGCCCGCGTCGTCACCGGCGCTGCGCCCGTAGAAGCGATCGAACACGCGCTCGCGCTCCTCGACCGGGATGCCCGGGCCGTCGTCGTCGACGCTCAGGCAGGCGTCCTGCCCCTTGACGGTCACTTCGACCTCGATGCGACTGCCGTTCGGCGTGTGCCGAAGCGCATTGTCGATCAGGTTGCGCACGAGGCTGTGCAGCGCGTTGGCGTCGCCGCGCATCTCGACCGCCTGCGCCGCGGCGAAGCCGAGCTTGGAGCCGCGCGCTTCGGCCAGCGGCAGCATCTCGGCGACCGCCTCGCCGGCGATGCGCGCGACGTCGATCGTCGCACCGTCCGTTGCACCGGTGGCCGCGCGCGCCTCGGGCTCGCTGCGCGCCAGCGTCAGCAGCTGGTCGATCAGGTGCGCCGATCGGTCGATGCCGGCGTTGAGCTCGCGCAGCGCCTCGCTGCGCGACGCGTCGTCGCGGGCGCGCCCGACCAGCCCCGCCTGCAGCTTGAGCGCCGCGATCGGCGTGCGCAGCTCGTGCGCGGCGTCGGCGACGAACGCACGCTGGGTCGCGAAGGCGCGTCGCAGGCGCTCGAGCAGGCCGTTGAGCGACCGCACCATCGGCTCGACCTCGGTCGGCAGCTCCTCCTCGGGCACCGGGTCGAGCCGCTGCGCGTCGCGGCGCTTGAGTTCCGACGCGATGCGCTCGACCGGCCGCAACGACTGCCCGACCAGCCACCAGATCGCGAGCGCGACCAGCGGCGCGAAGATGAGCAGCGGCGTGAGGCTGCGCAGCGCGGCCGCCGCGGCGATGCGCTCGCGCACCTCGAACGGCTGGCCGACCTGGATCACGCGTCCGCCCGCCAGCGTGCTGTAGACCCGCCAGCGTTCGCCTTCGGTCACCACGTCGGCGAAGCCCAGCGTCGCGCGCTCGGGCAGGCGCGCGCGCGAGCGGGTGTGCGACAGGTAGATCTTGGAACCGTCGGCGCTCCAGATCTGCACGACGAAGTCGAACTGCTCGCGGTCTTCGGGCGGCCCGGGCGGAGGCAGCACCGCCCCCTGGTCGCGCAAGGACAGCGCCATCTGGCGCAGGTGATAGTCGAACAGCTCGTGGCTCTCGCGCAACACGTAGCGATAGCTGACCGTCCCGATGACGGCCTCGGCGAGGATGAACAGCGGCAGCAGCGACAGCAGGAGTCGGGCGCGGATCGACGGTGCGCTCATCCCGGTCCTTGCGAATCCGCCTTCGGCACGAAGTAGCCGACCCCGCGGACGTTCTGTACGAAGTCGTGGCCGAGCTTGCGGCGCAAGCCGTGGATGTAGACCTCGACCGCGTTGCTCTCGACCGATTCACCCCAGCCGTAGAGCCGATCCTCGAGCTGCGTGCGCGACAGCACTGCGCCGGGACGCAGCATCAGCGCCTCGAGCACCGCGAATTCGCGCGGCGACAGCGTCACCGGCTCTCCGTCGCGGGTGACTTCGCGCGTGGCCGGGTCGATGCGCACGCCGCGGTGCTCGAACACCGCCTCGCCGCGCCCGGCGCTGCGCCGGAGCAGCGCGCGCATCCGCGCGCCGAGCTCGTCGAGGTCGAAGGGCTTGACCAGGTAGTCGTCCGCGCCGGCGTCGAGGCCGCCGACGCGGTCCTGCACGTCGTCGCGCGCGGTGACGATCAGGACCGGCGTCGCGTCGTGGCGCGTGCGCATGGTGCGCAGCAGGTCGACGCCGTCGCGGCCGGGCAGCCCGAGGTCGAGCAGCACCAGGTCGAAACCGGCGGTGGTCAGGGCTGTGTCGGCGGACTCCGCATCTCGCACCCAGTCGACTGCGTAGCCGTCCTGTCGCAGCGCGGTCTGCACCGCCTGCCCGATCATCCGGTCGTCCTCGACGAGAAGCACTCTCATGAAATCCGCGGCTTGCGATCCGATCGCGAGGATACCGCGGGCGGGCGCCATACCCCGGCGAGAGGGAGCGGGCGGGCCCCGGCGCGGGGTCGACCGCGGGCTGGGCAGGCCTCAGCCGGTCACGATCGCCTCGGCGCAGGGCTCGCCGTCGGCGTCGACCGTCTCCAGCCGCACCGGAAACCCCCACAGCCGGTGCAGGTGCGCCATCACGCGCCCCGCGTCGTCGTCGAGCGGGCGGCCCCGGTGGCGGACGTGCCGCAGCGTGAGGCTGCGGTCGCCATCGCGCTCGTAGCGCACCGCCTGGATGTCGGGCAGCCGGGCGTCGCGGTCGAAGTGCGCGGCGAGCAGCCGGCGCACCCTCCGGTAGCCGGCGTCGTTGTGGATGGCGTCGACCTGCAGCGTCGATTCGCCTTCGTGGTCGGCGATCGCGAACAGGCGCAGCTCGCGGATCAGCCGCGGCGACAGGAACTGCGCGACGAACGACTCGTCCTTGAAGTTGCGCATCGCGAAGTCGAGCACCTTGCGCCAGTCGGCGCCCGCGATCTCGGGAAACCACTGCCGGTCTTCGTCGGTGGGCCGCTCGCAGATGCGGCGGATGTCCGAGAACATCGCGAACCCGAGCGCGTACGGATTGCAGCCGGCGTAGCCCGGCTCGTCGAAGCCGCGCTGCACGGTCACGTTGGTGTGCGACTCCAGGCACTCGATCATGAAGCCGTCGTCGACGAGCCCGTGGTCGTAGAGCCGGTTGAGCAGCGTGTAGTGCCAGAACGTCGCCCAGCCCTCGTTCATCACCTTCGTCAGGCCCTGCGGATAGAAGTACTGGGCCACCTTGCGCACGATGCGCACCAGCTCGCGCTCCCACGGCGCGAGCTTCGGCGAGTGCTTCTCGATGAAGTAGAGCAGGTTCTCCTGCGGCTCGCCGCCGGGCGCGTCGTCGGCGGACCGTGCCGGCGCGGTGCGGGCCGGGACGGTTCGCCACAACTCGTCGTGGCGTTCGCGCGCCCAGGCTTCGCGTTCGCGCAGCCTGGCGCGCTCGGCATCCGCCGACAGCGGCTTCGGGTGACGGTAGCGGTCCACGCCCTGGTCCATCAGCGCGTGGCAGGCGTCGAGCACCTCCTCGACGGCGGCAGCACCGTGGCGCTCCTCGCACTGCGTCACGTAGTGGCGCGCGAACACCATGTAGTCGACGATCGCGTCGGCCGCCGTCCATTGCCGGAACAGGTAGTTGCCCTTGAAGAACGAGTTGTGGCCGTAGCAGGCGTGGGCGATCACCAGTGCCTGCAGCGGCATCGGATTCTCCTCCATCAGGTAGGCGATGCAGGGGTCCGAGTTGATGACGATCTCGTATGCGAGCCCGCGCGCGCCCTTGCGGTACGCGTGCTCGTGGGCGATGAACGACTTGCCGAAGCTCCAGTGCGGATAGCCGACGGGCAGGCCGGTCGTCGCGTAGGCGTCGAGCATCTGCCGGCTGTCGATCACCTCGATCTGGTTCGCATAGCAGTCCAGGCCGTACTCGTCGCGCGCGATCCGTCCGATCGCCTCGTCGTAGCGGGCGAGCAGCTCGAAGGTCCACTCCGAGCCGGTCGAAATCGGGGTCGGCATCGCTGGGCGCTCCCGCTCGGGTTCCCGCTCAGGGTCCCGCTCACGCGCCGGCCGCGCCAGCGCCCTCGGGCGCGCGCTGGAACAGGTCGCGGAACACGGGCCAGATGTCGCGGGCCTCCCGGACCTCGCGCATCGCGAACTGCCGGGCCTCGATGCGCCGGTAGGCGGCCGACAGCGTCGTCGTCGCCGCGTCGTCGTCCGACACCTCGATGTAGGCGAAGTGGCGCACGCGCGGCAGCAGCGTCGACTCGAGGAATCCGCGGCTCTTCTCCGGGTCGGCGCCGAACGCGTCGCCGTCCGAGGCCTGCGCGCCGTAGACGTTCCAGCCGGCCTGCGCGTAGCGCTCCTCGACGATCCGGTTCATCAGCGCCAGTGCCGACAGCACCACCGTGCCGCCGGTCTTGCGGTCGTGGAAGAAGCGCTCCTCGTCGACCTCCTCGGCGTCGTCGGTGTGGCGGATGAACACCACGTCGACGTGCTCGTACTTGCGCGCGAGGAACAGGTGCAGCAGCGTGAAGAAGCGCTTGGCGAGGTCCTTCTTGTCCTGGTCCATCGACGCCGAGACGTCCATCAGGCAGAACATGACGGCGCGCGCGACCGGCTGCGCCACCATCGTGCGGTGGCGGTAGCGAAGGTCGATCTCCTCCAGGAACGGCACGCGCGCGATCCGGCGTTCGAGCCGCGCGACC
>CALMSQ010000172.1:0-7817 GCA_937872345.1 uncultured Burkholderiales bacterium
AGCGAGTTTCGCCGCGCGACCTCGAGGCGAGCCGCGCAGGGCAGTCGGTGCGAAGCACCGACCGCCGTCGTCATCGCTGCGCCGCCCTCGGGCCCCTCGCGCGCTGCGCCGCCTGAGGCCGCCCGAAACCCGCCGCCCGCCCGGCCCGCTGCCGAACGCCGCGCCGCGTCAGCGAATTGAGCGCACGAGCGGAAGGGCTCGAGTGTCGCCGGACCGACGCCTCAGTAATGCAGCGTGCGAGGCAGCCACAGCGCGAGATCCGGCACTGCGATGATCGCCACCAGCACCAGCAGCATCGCGAAGACGAACCAGATCACCCACGGCACGGTCTGCTCCATCCGGACGCCCGCGAGCCGCGACGACACCATCAGGTTGACCGCCATCGGCGGCGTGAACTGGCCGATCGCCACCATGTAGGTGAGCAGCACACCGAACCACACCGGATCCCAGCCGAAGCCCTTCATCAGCGGCAGCAGCAACGGGACGAATATCAGGAAGATCGAGATCCCGTCGAGCACCATCCCGACGCCGAGCAGCACCACGACGATCGCCGCGAGCGCCCAGCCGCCGCTCATGCCGCTGTCGAGGATGCTCCGCGCCAGCGGATCGACGATGCCCAACGTGCTGACCGCATAGGCGAAGATGCTGGCCAGCGCGACCACCATCATGATCACGCCGGAGATCTCGGCGGCCTCGACGAAGATCTCGACCAGGTCGCGCAGGCGGATCGTGCGGTAGACGACCATGCCGACGAACAGCCCGTAGGCCACCGCGACGACGGCCGCTTCGGTGGGCGTGAACCAGCCGGCGCGCATGCCACCGAGGATCAGCACCGGGGCGAACAGGCCCCAGGTCGCCTCGCGCAACGCGCGCAGGAACGGCGGCCGCGGCTGGGCGCCTTCGCCGGCGCCGAAGCCGTGCCGACGCGCCATCCAGACTGCCGGCACGATCAGCGCGAGGCCGGCGAGCACGCCCGGCACCATGCCGGCCGCGAACAGCGCCGGCACCGAGGCGCCGGGCACCATCACCGAGTAGACGATGAACGCGATCGAGGGCGGGATCAGGATGTCGGTGGCCGCCGCCGCGCCGATGACGCTGGCCGAATAGGCCGGCGGGTAGCCGGCGCGCGCCATCGCGGCGAGCATCACGCCGCCGACGGCCGCCGCGTTGGCGGGGCCCGATCCCGAGATGCCGCCCAGGAACATGGCGACGCCGATTGCCACCATCGGCAGCATGCCGGGGCCGCGCCCGACGATCGCGAGCGCGAAATTGACCAGTCTCTGGGCGACGCCGGAGCGGTCGAAGATCGACCCGACCAGCACGAACATCGGCAGCGCAAGGAGCGGGTACTTGGCGATGCCCGCGTAGAAGTTGTTCGGGATCGACAGCCATCCGAGGTCGGCCAGGCCGATGCCGACCGAGCCTGCCAGCATCAGCGCGACGCCGATCGGTACGCCGGCGAGCATCAGCACGGCGAAGGCGACGAAGATCGCGACACCGATCATCGCGGCGCACTTCTCAGGTGGCGCACCAGCAGCTGCGCGCCGCGCGCCGCGATCAGCAGCGCCAGCAGCGGCAGCCAGATCGTGTACCACCACTGGGGCACGCCGATTCCCGGCGACGTGACGTCGTAGCGGTAGTCGTCCCAGAACAGCCGCAGCCCGAGCCCGAACAGCATCAGGAACGCGAGCGTCGTCGCGAACGCCGACACGATGGCGAGGCGCCTTCGCCGCTGCGGCGAGCCGGACTCGAAGATCGCCTCGATGCGGATGTGGCGGTCGCGCACCACCGCGGCCGAGGCCGCGATCATCGTGAGCACGACCATCAGGCTGACCGAGATTTCCTCGGTCCAGGCGAACGACTCGCTGGTGAAGTAGCGTGCGACGACGTTGGCGAACGTGATCAGCGCGAGCAGCGCCATCGCGGCCGCGCCGATCCAGTCCTCGGGCAGGCGCCGCGGTGCGTCGGGTGCCTCGCGCACTTCAGGCGCTTTCGGGGCGTCGGGCATGTCGGCAGGACGTCGGGGTTCGGGGGCGAGGGCGCCGACGAAAAAAGGCCGGGCAAGCCCGGCCTCGTGCCGCGTGCGCCGGCCCGTCGGCTCGCCGCTCAGGCCTTCGCGCGCGCGGCGACCGCCGCCTCGGCGCGCTTGACGAGGTCGGCGCCGATCTGCTTCGTCCACTTGTCGTAGACCGGCCGGACCGCCTTCTCGAACGCGCCGCGCTCGGCGTCGGTGAGCTGGGTCACCTTGACGCCCAGCGCCTCGACGTCCTTCACCATCGACATGTCGCCGCGCGTGAGTCCCTTGCGCGCGATCGCGACTTCCTGCTTGCCCGCTTCGACGGCGGCGGCGCGAACGATCTCGCGGTCGGCCGGCGTGAACGAGTTCCAGATGTCGCGATTGACCACGAAGATCAGCGGGTCGGCCACGTAGTCCCACATCGTCACGTACTTCTGCGCCAGCGTGTGCAGCTTGGCGGCGGTGAAGATGTGCAGCGGGTTCTCCTGGCCCTCGACGGCGCCCGAGGCGAGCGCGGGCTGGGCGTCGGCCCAGCTCATCTGGGTCGGGTTCGCGCCCAGCGCGGTGAAGACGTCGTTGAAGATCGGCGAACCGACGATGCGGAACTTCAGCCCCTTCATGTCGGCCGGCGTGCGGATCTCGTGCTTCGAATTGGTGAGCTCGCGAAAGCCGTTCTCGCCCCAGCCGAGCGGGACGACGCCGGCCTTCTCGACGATCTGCAGGATCTGCTTGCCGACCGCGCCTTGCGTGAGCGCGTCGAGCCCGGCGTGGTCGCGGGCCAGGAACGGCAGCGAGAACAGGTTCAGCTCCTTGACCTGCGGCGACCAGTTGATCGTCGAGCCGAGCGCCATGTCGATCACGCCCTGGCGGATCGCCGAGAACTCGCGGGTCTGGTCGCCGTTGATCAGCGACACGCCCGGATACAGCTTCATGTTGATGCGGCCCTGCGTGCGCTCGCGCACCAGGTCGATCCAGATCTGCGCGCCCTTGCCCCACGGGAACGCGGTGGGCACCACCGTCGACACGCGGTACTCGGCCTTGTAGTTCTGCGCGCGCGCGGTGCCGGTGACGACGAACGGCGCGGCGAGCGCGGCCGAGCCGGCGGCGCCGGCTTTGAGCAGGGAACGGCGATCCATCAGGGAACTCCTCGTGGTCAGGTGTCGGGGCGATGCCGGGCGCCTCCGGGCAAGCGGCAGCCGGCGAGCGTCAGGCCGACATTGTAGCCAAGCGAGCCCACCGGGCGGCGCCTCAGCCCTGCGGCAGGTAGCGTACCGCCAGCACGCCCTCGATCGACGAGATCGCGGCGATCGCCGGTTCGGGAACCGCGCTGTCGACGTCGACGATCGTGTAGGCCATGTCGCCGCGCGACTTGTTCAGCATGGTGTGGATGTTCAGGCCGGCGCGCGCCATCGCGGTCGAGATCTGGCCGAGCATGTTCGGCACGTTGGCGTTGGCGATCGCCACCCGGTAGCCGGACTCGCGCGGCGCGACCGCGTCCGGGAAGTTGACCGCGTTGCGGACGTTGCCGTTCTCGAAATAGTCGCGAAGCTGGTCGACGACCATGATCGCGCAGTTGTCCTCGGCCTCGCGGGTCGAGGCGCCGAGGTGCGGCAGCGCCGTGGCGCGCGGATGCGCGTTGACCGCGGGGCTGGGGAAGTCGCAGACGTAGTGCCGCAGCCGCCCGGCGTCGAGCGCCGCCACCACCGCCGCCTCGTCGACCACGCCGTCGCGCGAGAAGTTCAGCAGGACGGCGCCGTTGCGCATCTGCGGGATCGTCGCGGGGCCGATCAGGTGGCGCGTGGACGGCACCAGCGGCACGTGCAGCGTCACGAAGTGCGCCGCCTTCAGGATCTCGGCGACCGAGTTGGCCTTCTTCACCTGCGAGGGCAGGCTCCAGGCGGCGTCGACGGTGATTTCGGGGTCGTAGCCGACGACGTGCATGCCGAGCCGGATCGCTGCGTCGGCGACCAGGCAGCCGATGCGGCCGAGCCCGATGACGCCGAGCGTGTGCCCCGCCAGCTCGAAGCCGGCGAACGCCTTCTTGCCGCTCTCGACGGTGTGCTCCATGTCGGGCGCCGCGGGGTCGAGCGCGGCAACGAAGCGCAGCGCGCCCGGCAGGTTGCGCGCGGCCATCAGCATTCCCGCGATCACCAGTTCCTTCACCGCGTTGGCGTTGGCGCCCGGAGCGTTGAAAACCGGCACGCCGCGCGCGCTCATCGCGGCGACCGGGATGTTGTTGGTTCCGGCGCCTGCGCGGCCGATCGCGCGCACGCTGGCCGGGATCTGCATCGAGTGCAGGTCGGCCGAGCGCACGAGGATCGCGTCGGGGTGCCCGACGTCCTTGCCGACCACGTAGTGCTCGGCCGGCAGCCGCTCGAGGCCGTGCTGCGAGATCTGGTTGAGGACCAGAACGCGGATCGCGCCTTGCATGTCGGGGCCCTCAGCCGTTGCGCTTCTCGAACTCGCGCATGTAGTCGACCAGCGCGCGCACGCCTTCGATCGGCATCGCGTTGTAGATCGACGCACGCATGCCGCCGACCGAGCGATGGCCCTTGAGCTGAAGCATCTGGCGCTCCTTCGCGCCCTTCAGGAACGCCTCGTCGAGCGCCGCGTCGTGCAGCGTGAACGGGACGTTCATGCGCGAGCGGTCGGCGCGCTCGACCGGGTTGCGGTAGAACTGCGTGCTGTCGAGGTAGTCGTAGAGCACCTTCGCCTTCTCGATGTTGCGCTGCTCGATCGCCGCGAGGCCGCCCTGGCGCTTGAGCCACTGGAACACGAGGCCGGCGATGTAGATCGCCCAGGTCGGCGGCGTGTTGAGCATCGAATCGGCGTCGGCCTGGGCCTTGTAGTCGAGCATCGTCGCGGTTCCCTTGGGCGCATGGCCGATCAGGTCCTCGCGGACGATCACGATCGTCAGGCCGGCCGGCCCGATGTTCTTCTGCGCGCCGCCGTAGATCAGCCCGAACCTGGACACGTCGAGCGGCCGCGACAGGAAGGTCGACGACACGTCGGCCACCAGCGGCACGTCGCCGGCGTCGGGAATCCACGAGAATTCGACGCCGCCGATCGTCTCGTTGGCGCAGTAGTGCAGGTAGGCGGCGTCGGGCGAGCGTTTCCAGCCCGACTGCGCCGGCACGTAGGTGAAGTTGCGGTCTTCGGCCGAGGCGGCGACGTTCACGGCGCCGAAGAGCTTCGCCTCCTTGATCGCCTTCTTCGACCACTCGCCGGTGTGGACGTAGTCGGCGGACTTGCCGCGCATCAGGTTGATCGGGATCATCGCGAACTGCATCGTCGCGCCGCCCTGCAGGAACAGCACCTTGTAGTTCGACGGGATGCCCATCAGTTCGCGCAGGTCGCGCTCGGCCTGCTCGTGGATGCTCATGTACTCCTTGCCGCGATGGCTCATCTCCATCACGGACTGGCCGCTGCCGTGCCAGTCGAGCATCTCCGCCGCGGCCTGCGCGAGCACCTCTTCGGGCAGGATCGCGGGCCCGGCGCTGAAGTTGAACACCTTACGCATGGTTTCCCCCGGTTTGCGGATCGCGAATTCTAGCCTGCCGTCGCCTGCCTGCCGGCTTGAGGGATATCAACTGCCGGCCCCGACGGCGCCGGGACAATGAGCCCGTCGAGGGAAACCCCATGTCGCCGACGTTGCCTCCCGGACCTTCTGCCGCCGATCCAGGGCGCCTTGCCGACGCGCTGCGGCGCGTGCTCGAGGCCGCCACCGGACGTGGTGTTCGGCTGGTCGAGACGCACATCTCGTGGGTCCTGCTCGACGGCGAGTTCGCCTGGAAGATCAAGAAGCCGGTGCGACTGGGCTTCCTCGATTTCGGCGAACTCGCGACGCGCAAGCGCTACTGCGACGAGGAACTGCGGCTGAATCGCCGGCTCGCGCCGACGCTGTACCTCGAGGTGGTGGCGATCCGCGGCAGCGCCGACGCGCCTCGGCTCGGCGGCGACGGCGACGCGATCGAGTACGCGGTGAAGATGCGGCAGTTCCCGCCCGGGGCGCTGCTCAGCGAGCGTCTCGCGGCGGGTCGCCTCGACACCGCCCAGCTCGATCGGCTGGCGGCGCGGCTGGTCGCGTTCCACGACGCGGCGCCCGCGGCCGGCGCGGACACGGCGTACGGAAGCGCGGCGCGCATCGAGGCCGACACCGCGCAGGTGCTCGACGGCCTCGCGCACAGGCTCGGGTCGCCGGCGCTCGCGGTGCTGCGAGCGCAGCTCGACGCGCAGGCGCGCGCGCTGCGCCCGTCGTTCGAGCGGCGCAAGGCCTGCGGGCGCGTGCGCGAGGGGCACGGCGACCTGCACCTGGCCAACGCCGTGGTGTTGGGCGAGGACGTCACCGCGTTCGACTGCATCGAGTTCGATCCGGGATTGCGGTGGATCGACGTCTGCAGCGACATCGGGTTCCTGGCAATGGACCTGCTGGCGCACGGGCGGCGCGACCTGGCGTTCGGGTTCCTGGACGCCTGGCTCGCGGCCAGCGGCGAACACGAGGGGCTGCCAGCCCTGCGCTACTACCTGGTCTATCGCGCGCTGGTGCGCGCGCTGGTGGCCCGCATCCGCGTCGAGCAGGGCGGCGCCGCGGGCGGACCCGACTACCTGGCGCTGGCCGGGCGGCTCGCGCGCGAGCGTGACGCGCGGCTGCTGGTCACCCACGGCCTGTCCGGATCCGGCAAGAGCCACGTGTCGCGACGGCTGCTCGCGTGCGCCGGCGCCATCCGGGTGCGCTCCGACGTCGAGCGAAAGCGGCTGTTCGGGCTGCGGGCGCTGCACGACGCTTCGTCGCGCCCGGGAGAGGGCATTTACGCGCCCGACGCTACGCAACGCACCTACGAGCGGCTGCTCGCGCTCGCCGCGCACTCGCTCGACGCCGGCTACCCGACGATCGTCGACGCCACGTTCCTGCGTGCGCGTGAGCGAGACGCCTTTCGCGAGGCCGCGCGGGCGCGCGGCGTGCCGTTCGCGATCCTGCATTGCCACGCCGAGCCGGGCGTGCTGCGCGAGCGCGTCGCGGCGCGACACGCAGGCCGCACCGATGCGTCGGATGCCGACCTCGCGGTGCTCGAACGCCAGCTGTCGGGGCACGAACCGCTGCGCGACGACGAGCGCGCGGTCGCGATCGACGTCGACACCGGCCGGCCGCTCGACGTCGACGCACTCGCGGCGCGCTGGCTCGGCCGGCGCCAGGGTCCCTAGGAGCGTCAGGGGCGCCAGGGAGCGAGCACCCAGCCGCCGTCGGGTTCGCCGCGAAGGCGCATGCCGAAACCGCGGCCCTCCCGCGTGAGCAGCTCTTCGAGCCAGCGCCTGGCCTGCGGATCGGCAGGGCCGAGTCGCAGCCGTCGAAGCTGCAGCGGAACGATCCGCAGGCCGCGCAGCGCTCCCGTACCGCGCGCGAGCGTCGCGAACCAGAGGCATCCGATGTCCGAGCGCAAGCCGTCGTGTTCGCCGATGCCCTCGTAGTCGTTGATCAGGTCGCCGCAGCCATAGAGGATCAGGCGACCGCGATGGACTTCGGCCGGCAGCGGGTGATGCGACGAGTGCCCGTGCACCAGGTCGGCCCCGCGCAGATCGATCAGGCGGTGCGCGAACTCGCGGTGCGAGTGCGGAATCCGGTACCCCCAGTTGCCGCCCCAGTGGATCGAGACGATGACCAGGTCGCCGTCGCGGCGGTGCGCGGCCACCCGGCTCGCGAGCTCCTCGGCCGCGGCCGCGCCGGGTTCGGGCAGCAGCGCGATGCCGGGCCGGTGTGGGGCCGCGCTCCAGTCTTCCGGCACGCCGCTGCTTTCGGTGGCCG
>CALMSQ010000173.1:0-2552 GCA_937872345.1 uncultured Burkholderiales bacterium
ATCTGCGCGAACGGCACCTTGCGGTCGGTGCCGGCCACCTTGAACTCGCCGTTGTCGAACTCGATGTCGGTGTCGGCCGCTTCGAGCAGGTGCGCGGCGATCTTCTTGCCCTTGGCGATGACCTTGTCGACCGCCTTGACGATCGCGGTGCCGCCGACTGACAGCGAGCGGCTGCCATAGGTGCCCATGCCGAACGGGATCCGACCGGTGTCGCCGTGCACGATCTCGACGTTCTCGACCGGAATGCCCAGCTTGCCCGCCACCACCTGCGCGAACGTCGTCTCGTGGCCCTGGCCGTGGCTGTGCGATCCGGTGAAGATCGTGACGGTTCCGGTCGGGTGCACGCGTACCTCGCCGGCCTCGAACAGGCCGGCGCGCGCGCCGAGCGCGCCGGCGATGTTCGACGGCGCGATGCCGCAGGCCTCGATGTAGCACGAGTAGCCGAGACCACGGATCTTGCCGCGCTTGGCCGCCTCGGCCTTGCGCGCCGGGTAGCCGGCCACGTCGGCCATCTTCAGCGCCTTGTCGAGCGTGGCCGCGTAGTCGCCGGTGTCGTAGGTGAGGCCGACCGGTGTCGCGTACGGGAACTGCGTGACGAAGTTGCGCCGGCGGATCTCGACCGGGTCGATCTTCATCTCGCGCGCGCACTGCTCGACGATGCGCTCGACGACGTAGGTCGCCTCGGGGCGGCCCGCGCCGCGGTAGGCGTCGACCGGCGCAGTGTTGGTGAACACCGATTTGACCTCGGCGTAGATCGCCGGCGTGCGGTACTGCCCGGCGAGCAGCGTTGCGTAGAGGATCGTCGGCACCGACGACGCGAAGGTCGACAGGTAGGCGCCCATGTTCGCCGTGGTTTTCACGCGCAACGCCAGGAAGCCGCCCTGCGCGTCCATGGCCATCTCGGCCGTGGTGACGTGATCGCGGCCGTGCGCGTCGGTGAGGAACGATTCGCTGCGCTCGGCAGTCCACTTGATCGGTCGGCCGACGCGCTTCGACGCCCACACCAGCGCGGTTTCCTCGGGGTAGAGGAAGATCTTCGAGCCGAAGCCGCCGCCCACGTCGGGAGCGATCACGCGCACTTTCGACTCGGGCAGCCCGAGCACGAACGCGCACATCAGCAGGCGCTCGACGTGCGGGTTCTGGCTGGCCACGTACAGGGTGTAGCTGTCGTCGTGACGGGTGTACACCGCGTTGGCCGCGCGCGGCTCCATCGCGTTGGGGATCAGCCGGTTGTTGATGAAGTCCATCCGCGTCACGTGAGCGGCCTTCGCAAAGGCCGCGTCGACTGCGGCCTTGTCGCCGTGCCCCCAGTCATAGCAGACGTTGTCCGGCACCTCGTCGTGGACTGCCGCTGGCGCCTTGTCCGCGGTGGCCGGGTCGATGACCGCGGTCAGCGGCTCATAGTCGACGTCGACCAGTTCGGCGGCGTCCTTCGCCTGGTTCAGGCTCTCGGCGACGACCAGCGCCACCTGGTCGCCGACGTGGCGCACCTTGCCTTGCGCGAGCGCCGGGTGCGGCGGCTCCTTCATCGGGCTGCCGTCCTTGCTGTGGATCAGCCAGCCGCAGGGCAGGCCGCCCACCTTGGCCTCGGCCAGGTCGGCGCCGGTGAAGATCGCCACGACGCCGGGCGCCTTCAGCGCCCGCGAGGTGTCGATCTTCCGGATGCGCGCATGCGCGTGTGGCGAGCGCACGAAGAACCCGTACGTCTGGCCCGGCATCACCACGTCGTCGGTGTACTGCCCTGCGCCAGTGAGGAAACGCCGGTCTTCGCGCCGCGGCAGCGCCTTGCCGATCGGGGAGCTGGACATGTCGGTCATGGTCGTGTCTCCCCCGGGTCAGCCTTGCGCCGCGACCTGCTCGATCGCGCGCACGATGTTGTGGTAGCCGGTGCAGCGGCAGATGTTGCCCTCGAGCCCTTCGCGGATCTGCGCCTCGGTGGCCTTGGGGTTGTCCTGCAGCAGCTGGATCGCCGACATCACCATGCCCGGCGTGCAGAAGCCGCACTGCAGCGCGTGGCACTCGTTGAACGCCTTCTGCATCGGGTGCAGTTCGCCGCCCGCCGAGAGGCCCTCGATCGTCGTGATCGTCGCGCCGTCGGCCTGCACCGCCAGCATCGAGCACGCCTTCACCGCGCGGCCGTTCATGTGGATCGTGCAGGCGCCGCATTGCGCGGTGTCGCAGCCCACGTGGGTGCCGGTCAGCTGAAGGTTTTCGCGGATGAACTGCACCAGCAGGGTTCGGGCGTCGATCGTCGCCGTCACCTGCTTGCCGTTCACCGTCATCGTCACGGTACGGTCCATGAATCGCCTCCTGGGTTCGACTTTCTTGTTGCCGCTTGCGGCGGCGCGCTGATTCAAGTCGTGATGATGCCACCTTCCTGACGACGCCGAAGCGTTGTCGCGTCGCCATCGGGGCTGCGGCGTGCCGAGCCGGCGCGGCGGCCTGGATGCTGCGTCGCAGCATCCGCAGACCGAGCCGGCGCTCGGGCTAGAATGCCGCGACTTTCGGCGCGCGGTGCGCCGCTTCCGGACACGCGATGAGCATCAAATCCG
>CALMSQ010000174.1:0-2552 GCA_937872345.1 uncultured Burkholderiales bacterium
ATCTGCGCGAACGGCACCTTGCGGTCGGTGCCGGCCACCTTGAACTCGCCGTTGTCGAACTCGATGTCGGTGTCGGCGGCTTCCAGCAGGTGCGCGGCGATCTTCTTCCCCTTGGCGATCACCTTGTCGACCGCCTTGACGATTGCGGTGCCGCCGACCGCCAGCGAGCGGCTGCCGTAGGTGCCCATGCCGAACGGGATGCGCCCGGTGTCGCCGTGCACGATCTCGACGTTTTCCACCGGAATGCCCAGCTTGCCCGCGACCACCTGCGCGAACGTCGTCTCGTGGCCCTGGCCGTGGCTGTGCGAGCCGGTGAACACCGTCACCGTGCCGGTGGGGTGCACGCGCACTTCGCCGGCCTCGAACAGTCCGGCGCGCGCGCCGAGCGCGCCGGCGATGTTCGACGGCGCGAGCCCGCAGGCCTCGATGTAGCACGAGTAGCCGAGTCCGCGCAGCTTGCCGCGCCTGGCTGCCTCGGCCTTGCGCGCCGGGTAGCCCGCGACGTCGGCCATCTTCAGCGCCTTGTCGAGCGTCGCGGCGTAGTCCCCGGTGTCGTAGGTCAGGCCCACCGGCGTCGCGTACGGGAACTGCGTGACGAAGTTGCGCCGGCGGATTTCGACCGGATCGATCTTCATGTCGCGCGCGCATTGCTCGACGAGCCGCTCGACCACGTAGGTCGCCTCGGGGCGCCCCGCGCCGCGGTAGGCGTCGACCGGCGCCGTGTTCGTGAACACCGACTTGACCTCGGCGTAGATCGCCGGCGTGCGGTACTGGCCGGCCAGCAGCGTCGCGTAGAGGATCGTCGGCACCGACGACGCGAAGGTCGACAGGTACGCGCCGAGGTTGGCGATGGTCTTGACGCGCATCGCCAGGAAGCCGCCCTGCGCGTCCATCGCCATCTCGGCGGTGGTCACGTGGTCACGGCCGTGCGCGTCGGTGAGGAACGATTCGCTGCGCTCGGCGGTCCACTTGATCGGCCGGCCGACGCGCTTCGACGCCCACACCAGCGCGGTCTCCTCGGCGTAGAGGAAGATCTTCGAGCCGAAGCCGCCGCCCACGTCGGGGGCGACCACGCGCACCTTGGATTCCGGCAATCCGAGCACGAAGGCGCACATCAGCAGGCGCTCGACGTGAGGGTTCTGGTTCGCGACGTACAGCGTGTAGCTGTCGTCGTGCCGCGAGTAGACCGCGTTGGCGGCGCGCGGCTCCATCGCGTTCGGGATCAACCGGTTGTTGACGAACTCGACCTTCGTCACGTGCGCGGCCTTCGCGAACGCCGCGTCGACCGCCGCCTTGTCGCCGTGTCCCCAGTCGTAGCAGACGTTGTCGGCGACATCGTCGTGGACCGCCGCCGGCGCCTTGTCCGCGGTGGCCGGGTCGATCACCGCCGGCAGCGGATCGTAGTCGACATCGACCAGCTCGGCCGCGTCCTTGGCCTGGTTCAGGCTCTCGGCGACGATCAGCGCCACCTGGTCGCCCACGTGGCGCACCTTGCCCTGCGCCAGCACCGGGTGCGGCGGCTCCTTCATCGGGCTGCCGTCCTTGCTGTGGATCAACCAGCCGCAGGGCAGGCCGCCCACCTTGGCCTCGGCGAGGTCGGCGCCGGTGAAGATGGCGACCACGCCGGGCGCCTTCATCGCCCGCGAGGTGTCGATCTTCCGGATGCGCGCATGCGCGTGCGGCGAGCGCAGGAAGACGCCGTAGGTCTGCCCCGGCATCACCACGTCGTCGGTGTACTGTCCCGCGCCGGTGAGGAAGCGGTGGTCTTCGCGCCGCGGCAGGGATTTGCCGATCGGCGAGTTCGACATGTCGGTCATGGTCGTGTCTCCCCGGTGTCAGCCCTGCGCCGCGACTTGCTCGATCGCGCGCACGATGTTGTGGTAGCCGGTGCAGCGGCAGATGTTGCCGTCGAGTCCCTCGCGGATCTGCGCTTCGGTGGGCTTCGGATTGTCCTGCAGCAGCTGGATCGCCGACATCACCATGCCCGGGGTACAGAAGCCGCACTGCAGCGCGTGGCACTCGTTGAAGGCCTTCTGCATCGGGTGCAGGTCGCCGCCCGCCGACAGGCCCTCGATCGTCGTGATCGTCGCGCCGTCGGCCTGCACCGCCAGCATCGAACAAGCCTTCACCGCGCGGCCGTCCATGTGGATCGTGCAGGCGCCGCACTGGGCGGTGTCGCAGCCCACGTGGGTGCCGGTCAGCTGCAGGTTTTCGCGAATGAACTGCACCAGCAGGGTTCGGGCGTCGATCGTTGCCGTCACCTGCTTGCCGTTCACCGTCATCGTCACGGTCCGGTCCATGAATCGCCTCCTGGGTTCGACGTTCTTGTTGCCGCCTGCGGCGGCGCGCTGATTCAAGTCGTGATGATGCCACCTTCCTGACGACGCCGAATCGTCGTCGCGTCGCCACCGGGGTCGCGACCGGGCGAGCCGGCGCGGCGGTCGGGATGCTGCGCCGCAGCATCGGCGGGCGGAACCGGCGCTCGGGCTAGAATGCCGCGACTTTCGGCGCGCGGTGCGCCGCTTCCGGACACGCGATGAGCATCAAATCCG
>CALMSQ010000175.1:0-3051 GCA_937872345.1 uncultured Burkholderiales bacterium
CCGATCTCGCGCGGCGAGATCGACTACGCGGAAGGGTTGTCGAAGACGCTCGGCATGACACCGGTGGAGAAGCAGATCACGCCGCCGCCGACGCCCGACTACACGCCGTTCGCGACCAAGCTGAAGGACGCGAACCCGAACTGGGTCTACTCGTGGGCGCCGTGGGTCTCCGAGATCCGCACCTTCGAGGCGCTGCGCCGCCTGGGCTGGAACGGCTCGTACATCGCATGGGCGCACCTGAACGCCGAGGACGAGCTCGCGCGGGTGAAGGACGGCAGCCTCTACGTGATCGGCACCAACACGTTCTTCAGCGACAGCGTGCCGATGCACGCCGAGGTCCGCGCGGTGACCAGCCGTGCGAACCTGCAGTACCCGGTCACCTGGCTCACCGAGGGCTTCATCGCGGGGCTGGTCATCGAGGCGATCCTCGACAAGACGTCGTGGCCGGCCACGCCGCAGAAGGTGCTCGCGTCGATGAACAACCTGAAGGTCGACCTGAAGGGGCTGCGCGGCGGTCCGCTGGAGTGGACGAAGGACAACCACTTCCGCACGAAGCAGTTCTATCGCGTCTGGCGCTGGGACACGGCGGCCAATCGCGTGCAGCGCGTGCAGGACTGGCAGGCGATCGAGGTCAGGAAGTGAGGATGGGCCGATGAGCCTGGGCGCGAAGACCGCGCCCGGGCTCCTGGCCGAACGGGCGCGCAGCGCGCCCGGATCGGTGGCATTCCGCTCGAAGCACCTGGGCCTGTATCGCGAACGCAGCTGGCGCGACTACGCGAGCCTGGTCGGCCGCTGCGCGCGCGGGCTGCGCAAGCTGGGGCTCGCGCCCGGCGAGCGCGTCGCGATCATGGGCGACGCCTGCGAAGAGTGGGTGATCTGCGACCTGGCGGCGCAGGCCGCGGGCGCGATCACCTACGGGATCTACCCGACCGCGTCCGCGTCCGAAGTCGAATACCAGATGCTCGACGGCGGCGCGACGATCTTCGTCGCCGAAGACCAGGAGTACGTCGACAAGCTGCTGCCGCTGCTCGACCGGCTGCCGGCGGTGAAGGCGGTGGTCGTCGTCGACGACTCGGCGATGTTCGACTACGAGCACGAACTGCTGGTCTCGTACCGCGAGGTGCTGGGCGAGGAAGGCAACGAGGGCGCGCTCGCGCTGCTGGACGAGCTCGTCGCGCGGCTGGACCCCGCAGCGCCCGCGTTCATCGTCTACACGTCGGGCACCACCGGCAACCCGAAGGGCGCGCTGGTCGCGCACGGCACGCACGTCGCGGCCGCGCACAACATGATCGGGCACTACCCGACGCTGGGGCGCGACGCGCACCGCACCGTCGTCTACCTGCCGCTGTGCCACATCCTGGGGCGCGATCTCGCGATCACGTTGCCGCTGCTGGGACGGCTGGTGCCGCACTTCGGCGAGGACATCGAGGACCTGCCGACGACCTTCTTCGAGGTCGCGCCGACGCTGCTGTTCACGGTGCCGCGCTACCTGCAGAAGTTCGCGTCGCAGGTGCTGGTGGGGATCAACACCAGCACGAAAGTGAAGCGCGCCGCGTACGAACTGGCGATGCGCGTCGGGCGCGCGCAGGCGCGCGCGCGGTGGGAGCGCAGCGCGCCCGAGTCGTTCGCCTACCGGCTGTGCCGCGCGCTGGTGTTCCGCCCGCTGCTCGAGAAGCTCGGCATGGACGAGCTCGAGCTGGTCGTCTCCGGCGGCGCGCCGCTGCCGGCCGAGACGGCGGCGCTGTGGCAGGTCTGGGGCGTGAACACGGTCGAGGTCTACGGCCAGACCGAGGAGGCCGGCGCGATCATCAGCGGGCAGCCGAGCCCGTTTCCGCGCCCGGGCAACGTGGGCACCGTGGCGCCGGGCTGGGAGTTGCGGCTGGGTGACGGCAACGAGATCCTGGTCCGCGGCCCGCACGTGTTCGACGGCTACTGGAACAACGACGAGGCGACGCGGCAGGTAAAGGACGCCGACGGCTGGGTGCACACCGGCGACGTCGGCGAGCTGCGCGACGGCGTGCTGCGGCTGGTCGACCGCGCGCGCGACTTCATCGTGACCGCCGGCGGCAAGACGCTGTCGCCGTCGACGATCGAGAACGCGCTGCGTTCGAGCCCGTTCATCGGCGAGGCGATGGTCATCGGGCAGGCGCGCAAGTTCCTCTCCGCGCTGATCGAGATCGACTTCGACACCGTCGCCGACTGGGCGCGCGCGAACGACGTCGCCTACACCGGCTTCACCAGCCTCGCGACGCACCCGGCGGTGCAGAAGCTGATCGCGGCCGAGATCGCGCGCGCGAACGAGTCGCTGGCGCGCGTCGAGCAGGTGAAGGCGTTCCGCATTCTGCCGAAGCTGCTCGACCCGGAGGAGGAAGGCGAGCCGGTCACGCCGACGCGCAAGTTGAAGCGCGCGCTGATGATCGAGCGCTTCCGCGACCTGGTCGAGTCGATGTACGACGACCGCGAGGAGCGGCTGGTGCACGCCGGCGTCGGCGACCTGCTGCAGCCGGGCGCGCAGGCGGGCTGAACCGTGCAGCTGGCGGTCAACATCGCGGTGCTCGCGTCGATCTACGCGCTGATCAGCTGCGGCTACGTGCTGATCTACCGCACGAGCCGCGTGCTGAACCTCGCGCACGGCGAACTGATGATGCTGGGCGCCTACGGGCTCTTCACGACGGCGTCGCTGTTCGGCCGGCATCCGCTGGCGGCGATCGCGATGTCGGCGCTGCTTGCGTTGGTCGTCGGCGTGCTGGTCTACGTCGTGCTGATGCGCCGGATGACCGGCGAGTCGGTGCTCGCCGCGGTGCTGACGACGATCGCGCTGGGCATCCTGCTGCGCGGCGCGATGGTGCTCGTCTTCGGCGCGCAGGAGCAGCATCCGCTGCCGCTGCTGGGCTTCGAGAACGCGTCGATCGCGATCGGCGATGCGCGGATCTCGGCGGTGAGCCTGACGCTGGTGCTCGCGACCGCCGCGGTCTACCTCGGGCTGTGGGCGTTCCTGCGCTTCACGGTCTGGGGGATCCGGATGCGCGCGGCCGGGCAGAACCCGCTGCT
>CALMSQ010000176.1:0-6464 GCA_937872345.1 uncultured Burkholderiales bacterium
ATCCGCGCGAAGGCTTCGAAGGCGCGCGCCCACGGCGGATTGGCCAGCACCGACGGCGCCTCGGTGCCGGCCGGCGGATCCGGAAAACGCACCACGCAGCGCAGGTTCCTCGACTGAAGCGGCGCGCACAGGCTCGCCGCATCGTCGGCCGTCGTCCAGCCGGTGACCCAGACCAGCCGCTCGCTCGCCGAGAGCTCCGGCCCGTGCGCGATCAGCCAGTCGACGACTTCGATCGCGGCCAGTGCCCTGGCGATGTCGTGCTGCTCGCCGAGTGCCCGCAGCGCGCGGCCGACGCGCTCGCGGCGCCGCGCGGCGTCGCGCGCGCGATCGGCGACCTCGCGCACCGCGTCGTCGACGCTGCCGCGCAGGTTCGACGGCCACGCGATGCGGCGCGCCTTGTGCGCGGCGAGCACCTCGTCGATCCGGCCCAGCGCGTCGCGCGAGCCGGCCAGCACGAGGAACTGCTCGAGAGCCTGGGCGGGAGCCTCGCCGGCCGTTGCCCCGGGGCCCGCAGCGAAGGCGAGCTGCAGCACGCCCTCCGGAGAATCGAGCGCCGGCACCGGCGAGGACAGCGCGTACACGCGCGCATCGACCATGAAGCGCCCGGCGTCCGCGAGCAGCGACGGCTTCGGCAGCAGGTCGGGTGCGGCCGCGAGCAGCCGGCGCAGGTCGTCGAGCGCGCCGAACTCGCCGTCGATGCGTTCGAGCTCGGCGATCAGCGGGTCTGCGGCGACGCGCCAGGCTTCGATTCGCGCGACGGCCGAGGCGAGCGTCGCCGACGGATCGGTCATGCGGCTCGCGCCGGTCGTCGCGGCGTGCGGCCAATGCGCTCGGCAGGTGCGCGCGAGTGCGTGGAATCGCGCGAGCGCGCGTACGGCCTCGGGGCCGGCGACCAGCGGTGCCGCGCGCCGTTCGTGGGCCTGCAGTTCGATCGCGCCGGTGCCGGCGAGCGCCTCGAGCACCGGCGCCAGGTCGGACCGCGCGGCAAGGAGTTCGAACCAGTGGCAGGGACGCGGTCGCAGCATCACGCCTCGGGCGCCCCGGCGGAGGGCTCGAGCAGGACGCGCACGACCAGGCCGCCGCGCAGCCGCTCCAGGTCCAGCGCCGCCAGTGCGAGGTAGGCGAACACGGCGACCGCCGATCCGGCGTGGCGCCGGAACAGCGCGAGCAGCGCGTGGCGCCCGGATTCGTCCGCAGCGGGGCGTCCTGCGCCCGGGCCGGCCAGGCGCGGCAGCAGCAGCACCGCCGGTCGCTGGACGAGCGCGCGGTCGCCGGCGTCGGACGGCAGCAATTCGCGCCAGCGCTCGAGCCATTCGGCCGACGCGCGTTCGCCGGTGCGCGCGGGGTCGCCCTGCGGCAGCGTCGCCAGCGTGCCGAACCATCGCAGCGCCGGTCGCCAGCGTGCGGGCAGCCATCCGGCAATCTCGTCGACGCTCCGACGCCAGCGAGCCAGCAAGTGACGTTCGATGCGGTGGGCGTCGCCGGCCTCGTCGAGGCCGTCGAGCCAGGCGGCCAGTGGCCCCGAGCGCGCCATCGCGAGAAAGTGTGCAGCCGTGTGGCTCGCTTCGAGCGTGCGCCAGGTCGCGTCGTCTGCGCGGCCGCCGTGGCGAGCCTGCAGCCGGGCCTGCGCGTACGCGAACTCAGCGATCGACATCGCCGGCGCCGGTGAGTCGAGCCGCCACGCGATCGACGGCGTCCGCGATCGCCGCGGCGTCGGGCGCGCGCCGCGCCTGCTCGCTCGCCGCCGCCGCGTCGCGCAGCGCCGCGAGGCGGCGCTCGAGCGCCTGCGCGTGCCGGCGCTGCCACCCGGCGATGCGCTCGGCCGCGCGGTTGACGATCGCCAGCGCGTCCTCGCGGGCCGCCTCGAGCCGCTGCTGCGCGTGCTCGCGCGCCAGGGCGATCGAGGCCTCGGCGTCGTGCTCGGCGCGCAGCACCCGCTCGACGGCCTGCGCCGCGGCGGCCTGCGAGCGCGCGTCGCTGCGCGGCTTCATCGGGCCGGCCTCGCGGGCGTCAGTCGGCGAGGTTGTCGGCCACGAGCTCGAGCAGGCTCTCGGTGGGCTTGTCCCACTTCGCGTGCTTCGCGCCCATCTCCAGCGTGATCCGGCACTGGCCGCAGCTGGTGACGAAGTGCTTCGCGCCGGTCGCCTCGACCTGCTGGCGCTTGAGCTCGAAGACCTTGTGGCGAAGCGGCGTCGCGCGCTGGTTCGACACGACGCCGCCGCCGCCGCCGCAGCAATAGCCGCCGAGCCCGTGCGCTTCGAGCTCGATCAGCTGGAAGCCGAGCGCCGTCAGCACGCGCCGTGCCGCGGCTTCGAGGCCGCCGCGGCGCACGATCTGGCACGGGTCGTGGAAGGTCGCCGACTCACCGATCCTGCGCACCCGGATCTTGCCCGAGGCGATCAGCTCGTCGAGAAGCTCGGTCATGTGGATGATTCGCACCGGCAGCTGGTTGCCGTACCACTTCGCCGCTTCCCACCGCGCGGCGCCGTAGGCGTGGCCGCACTCGGGCAGCACGACGGTCTTGGCGCCGATTTTCACGGCCGTGTCGACCAGCGAGCGTGTGAGCTTCTCCTGCAGCTCGAGGTCGCCGTTGTTGAAGCCGACGTTGGACGCGTCGAAGCCCGCCTGGTGCATCGTCCAGCGTGCGCCGATCCGGTTGAGGATCTTCGCCGCGTCGGCGAGCGCCTTCGTGTGCTCGCCCAGCTCGGCGGGCGCGGCGGTGACCAGGATGTCTGCGCTGTCGAGGTTGCAGGGAATCGGCACCTTGTACTGTCCGGACACCTCGGCGAGGATGTCGGGCAGGTCTTCGCCCGGCGTCGCGGTGCTGCCCCATTGGCGCGCCGCGCGGTCCATCAGCGCCAGCCGCTCGGGCACGAGGCCGGCCTTGAACATGCCGTGGCGCGCCTCCTTCACGAGCTCGGCGATGTCGATGCCCATCGGGCAGGCCAGCGTGCAGCGGCCACACATCGTGCACGAGTCGTAGATCAGCTCCTGCCAGCGCTCGAGGTCGTCGATCGTGGGCTTCTTCACGAGGCCCAGCGCGCGCATCAGCGGCGCGAGCGGACTCGCTTCGCGGAAGTAGGCACGGCGGAACGGCTCGAGCTTGTAGACCGGCGTGTACTTCGGGTCACCGGTGGTGACGTAGAAGTGACAGGCCTCGGCGCACAGTCCGCAGCGCACGCACGACTCCATGTGCAGCGCGGCGGTGACGCTGAACTCGCGCGCGAAGCTGCTCATCGCGGCGTCGAGCCGCGCCTGGTCGGTCTGCTCGCCCTGCTTGTCGTAGGCAGGCGTGGCGGTGGTGGCGGTGCTCATACCTTGACCCCCCGGTGGCCGAAGCGCACGCCAGTGGCGCCGCGCGAGAAGGCGAAGAGGACTGCGTGCATCAGCTTGCCGAACGGGAACCAGATCAGCAGCAGTTCGAGCGACAGCAGGTGGATGGCCAGCGGCGTGCGGTACAGCACGACCTCGCGCGCCAGGACCGACGCCGAAGGCTCCATCGTCACCGCCATGCCGGTGACGAGGGGCAGCAACGTGATCGTCCAGGTGATCATGTCGTCGGCCGTCGAGATCTGCTTCCTGACCGGGCTGCCGATGCGCATGCCCAGCGCCAGCAGCAGCGAAATGATCGTCGCGGCCGCCGCCACGTACATCACGTAGTCGGGCAATGCAGGCCACGACAACCCGGTGATCCGGTGGATGAAGGCGATGTGCGGCGCGTAGCCGAGGAACACCAGCGCAAGCCCGATGTGGAACACGTAGCCGTTGAGCGTGACGAAACGCGTCGACGCCGAGAACTCCTTGCGAGGCCACATCGCGCGAAGGTTGGCGTGCCAGATCGACGCCGCGTTCGAGGGCGCTCCTTCGCGCGCCGGCGACAGGTCGGGCGCCCGGGGCAGCCGAAGCACGCCGTACAGGCGCCAGGCCGTGCCGAGCAGGAAGACGGCGATGGCGACCACCAGCGCCGGCCCGCGGGCGAAATCGAGAAGGTCCATCGTTGCTCCTTGCCGTCGATACGGCGTGCAGTACCGATGGGAAATGTATCCGATATCGCCGTCGGCCGACAGGCGCAAGGGCGTCGCGCGGATGCGGCCGGGGCGGGGTGCGCGTCGCGGCAATGCCCGGATGGCCGCGGCTTGATCGAAGTCAGCATCCGTCCGGGCAAGCCGAGGCATGGTGCACGAAGCGGGCTCGTGCGTCGCAGGCACCGCTTCGCGTCCGCGCAGCCTTTCGCGATCGACCGAATCGCCGCCAACGCCGGGGAGCAGCCATGACCAATGCCGAGGATTCCATCGTGAAGCAGGTGCGCGCGGCCCTCGAGTACGAGCCGCGCGTCAACCTGCATCGACATCCGGTTCGCGTCGACGTCGAGGCCGGCGCGGTCGTCCTCGAGGGCGAAGTCGAGAGCGTCGCCGCCCGCAAGCGGGCGCTCCGGCTGGCCGCGGCGATCGACGGCGTGCGCGGGGTCATCGACCGGCTGCAGGTTGCCCCGACGCAGGCGCGCAGCGACGGCGAGATTCGCGACGCGCTGACCGCCTTGCTGCTCGGCGAGCCCGAGTTGCGCGATTGCGCGCTGAGGGTGCTCGCCAAGGGGCGGGCCGAGACGCTGCGCGACGTGCCGGCGCGCCGCGCCGGGTCGATCGACCTGGCCATCGAGGGCGGCGTGGTCACCTTCGAGGGCAGCGTGATCAGCCTCTCGCACAAGCGGCTGGTTGGCGTGCTCGCGTGGTGGACGCCCGGATGTCGAGGCGTCGTCAATTCCCTCGAGGTCGACCCGCCCGAAGAGGACAACGACGGCGAGATCGTCGACGCGCTGGGACTGGTCTACGAGATCGACCCGGTCGTGCGCCACGACCAGATCACGGTGAGCTGCCACGGCGGCGTGGTGTCGCTGTCGGGCGCGGTCGGCACCGAGGAAGAGCGGCGTCGCGCGGAGTTCGATGCCTGGGCGTTGTTCGCGGTCGACGAGGTGGTCAATGCAATCGAGGTGAGGGCGGCGCACTGAAGCGCGTTCGCGCGCCGGCGCCGCCCGGGGTCGCTTATTGCTTGAGCTGCGGCTGGTCGATGTAACGGACGTCCTTCACCGGTAGCGGCAACGGGTTGATGTAGGCGTATCCCTTGCCCTGCCAGTAGGCCACTTCCGGGAACCCTGCCGGGACGACGGTGATGAAGCCGTGCATGTCCTGCGCCTTGAACCCGGCCGCGAGCATCGCGTTGTTGCACATCTTGAACTCGACGCCGGCCTTCGCGAGCTCGGCCATCTTGTCGACGATGCCCTGGTACTTCTCGTAGTTCTCCTTGGCGAACGCGCGAAGTTCGGGGCCGTGCGTGACGACCACGACCTTGCCCCGCGTCACCTTCTTGGTGTTGAGCACGAAGTTGTAGAGCACGTTGAGCTTCTGCGGGTCGTCGTAGTTGACGTCGAAGACGGTGTTCGTGACCGGCATCGGGTGCATGTCGACCTTCGCCGTGCCGTAGGGCGCGAACTCGGACGCGGCGGCGGGCAGGACCGCGCAGGCGATGCCCGCGAGCAGGGCAAGTCGAACGGAATTCCTCATGAAGTCTCCTCCTCGTTGTCGGGAAAGTGCCGGTGACCGCCGGCGGCGGTTGGTGCTCGGTGGGCGCTGGGCGGCCGGGGCGGGGCGAGCACGCGGATCCAGGCCTTCAGTCGATCGGTCTCGGCGGCGATCATCGCGGGATCGCCGAATGCGTGGCCCACGAGGCTCGCGCCCTGCAAGGCCATGACCAGGTGCGCGGCCAGCCCGGGGGACTCGCCGGCCATCCCCATTTCGTCGAAGCGCTGCTCGCACCAGCGCAGCAGCACGCGCAGCGGCTCGCCAGCCTTCGTGCCCACCGCGCCGCGCCGACGCGACAGCTCGTAGCAGAGGCTGCCGATCGGGCAGCCGTAGGTGGCGTCGATCTCCCTGTCGTCGGCCCAGATCGCGATGACCGCATCGAGCCGGCTGACGGGATCGAGCCTGGCGGCGGCCGCCGCCAGCGTGCGCTCGAGCCGCTCGAGGCGCCGGTCGACGATTGCGACGGCGATTTCGTCCTTCGAGCGGAAATAGAAGTACACGCTGCCCAGCGCGATGCCGGCCTCGGTTGCGACGTCCGCGAGGCGCGTGCGGGCGAAGCCGCGCTGGTGGATCAGCCGACTGGCGGCGACGAGCAGCCGGTCGCGGTTCGCGCTCGCAGCGGTCTCATGTGCCATCCGCGCCGCACCTCATGAACTAGTTGGTTAACTAGAGGCATGGTCGCAGCGGGCCTGCCGCCTGTCAATCCCTTCGCGCGCCGGGTCGCCGGTGCGCCAATTCCGTCACGCTGGCGCCGCCAGGCGGCGCTTGTCCGCCGCTCGTCGCGCCGGACGGTGAACGATTTCCTCGGAACCTGCCGCGCTGCGTCAAAAAATGACGCATCCGGGTAAGGCCATGAACACTCACACCGTCACATGGAAGTACGCCGAT
>CALMSQ010000177.1:0-4682 GCA_937872345.1 uncultured Burkholderiales bacterium
TGAGCGATCGCGCGGCGCAGGCGCCCGGCGAAGACGACGACTACGGATTCGACACCCGCGCGGTGCGCGCAGGCTTCCAGCGCACGGCGTTCGGCGAGCACACCGAGCCGATGTTCCTCACGTCGAGCTTCGTGCACGACAGCGCGGCGAACGCCGCCGCCAAGTTCGCCGGCGAGGCCGAGGGGTTCATCTACTCGCGCTTCGGCAATCCGACGGTGCGGCTGTTCGAGGAGCGGCTGGCCGCGCTCGAGGGCGCCGAGGACTGCCGGGCGACGGCCTCGGGCATGTCGGCGATCATGTCGGTGCTGGTGAGCCTCACCCGCGCGGGCGACCACGTGGTCTGCTCGCAGGGCGTGTTCGGCACGACGATCCAGCTGTTTGCGCTGTTCTCGCGCTACGGGATCGAGACCAGCTACGTGTCGCTGGACGATCCGGCCGCCTGGGAGGCGGCGATCCGGCCGAACACGAAGCTGCTGTTCCTCGAGACGCCTTCGAATCCGCTGACCGAGGTGGGCGACGTGCGCGCGCTGTCGGCGATCGCGCGCGCGCGCGGCATCCCGCTGGTGGTCGACAATTGCTTCTGCACGCCGGCGCTGCAGCGGCCGCTCGATCTCGGCGCCGACATCGTCGTGCATTCGGCCACCAAGTACCTCGACGGGCAGGGCCGCGTGCTCGGCGGCGCGGTGCTCGGCTCGCGCAAGTACGTCACCGAATCGCTGCAGCCGGTGGTGCGCTATTGCGGGCCGACGCTGTCGGCGTTCAACGCCTGGGTGCTCGCCAAGGGGCTCGAGACGCTGTCGGTGCGCATGGCCCGTCACTCGGAGAACGCGCTCGCGGTGGCGCGCTGGCTCGAGGCGCATCCCGAGGTCGCGCGGGTGCGCTATCCGTGGCTCGAGTCGCACCCGCAGCACGCGCTGGCGCGCTCGCAGCAGCGCGCCGGTGGCGCGGTGCTCGCGTTCGACCTGAAGGGCGCCGACGACGCCGCTCGCAAGGCCGCGGCCTGGCGCGTCGTCGACGGTTGCCGGCTGCTGTCGATCACTGCCAACCTGGGCGACGTGAAGTCGACGATCACACATCCGGCCAGCACGACCCACGGTCGCATGCCGCTCGAGGCGAGGCGCGAGGCCGGCATCGGCGAGGGGATGCTGCGCGTGGCGGTCGGGCTCGAGGACCCGCAGGACATCTGCGCCGACCTGGCGCGCGGGCTCGCGAGCTAGCTCGCGGGCGGGCTCGCGGGCTGGCCCGCGGCCCGCGGCCCGCGGCCCGGTTCGGGGGCCGGCGAGTCAGCGGAAATCGCGGCTGCCGACGACGAGTTCGCCGAGCAGCGCGCTGTGGTCGACGATGCGCTGCGCGACCAGGTGCCTGACTTCGCCGCCGGTGTCGGTGTCGCACTGCCAGGTGCCGTAGACCGTCATCAGCTGCGCGCCGAGCACCTCGCGGCGCTGGCGCTCGAACACGCCCGGCCACACGATGACGTTGACCGCGCCGGTTTCGTCTTCGAGCGTGACGAAGATCGTGCCCTTCGCGGTCTCGGGGCGCTGGCGATGCGTGACCAGGCCGCTGGCGCGCGCCGGCCGGCCGTTCGGGAACGTGCGCAGCGTCGCCGCGGTGGCGATGCGCAGGCGCGCCAGCCGCGGACGCAGCAGCGCCAGCGGGTGGCGGCCCATCGGGATGCCCAGCCCGCGATAGTCGGCGACGATCTCGCGGCCCTCGGGCGGCGCAGGCAGCCGGATCGGCGCCTCGTCGAAGCGTGCGTCGGCCAGCAGCGCCGGCATCGGCCGGATCGCCGCGGCTTCCCAGTGCGCCTGCGCGCGGTGCCCGGCCAGCTGGCGCAACGCGTCGGCCTGCGCCAGCGCCTGCAATTCGCGCGCGTCGAGCCGCGCCTCGCGGGCGAGGTCTTCGACGCTGTCGAACGCGAATTCGTCGCCGCGCGCGCGCCGGCGCACCGCGCGCGCGTCGAGCAGCCGCTGGGCGCTGGCCTGCGACAGGCCGCGCACGCGGTTCAGGCCGAGGCGCACCGCGGGCTGCGCTCGCCAGTCGATCGCGCTGCCGTCGGCGGCGGCGACATAGGCGGGCGCACGGCCTGGTGCGTCGCCTGGCGCGGTTTGGGCCGGTGGGGCCTCGGCGCCGGCCTGCAGCGCCTCCTCGAGCGTGCAGTCCCAGTCGCTGGCGAGCACGTCGGCGCCGCGCACCTCGATGCCGTGCTCGCGTGCGTCGCGCACCAGCTGCGCCGGCGCGTAGAAGCCCATCGGCTGGCTGTTCAGCAGCGCGGCGAGGAAGGCCGCCGGCTCGTGCCGCTTGATCCAGGCCGACACGTAGACCAGCAGCGCGAAGCTCGCCGCGTGGCTCTCGGGAAAGCCGTATTCGCCGAAGCCCTGGATCTGCCGGAAGATCGCCTCGGCGAACTCGCGCTGGTAGCCGCGCGCGAGCATGCCGTCGACCACGCGCCGCTCGAACGGCTCGAGCCCGCCCTTGCGACGCCACGCCGCCATCGCGCGGCGCAGCGCGTCGGCTTCGCCGCCAGAGAAGCCGGCCGCGAGCATCGCCACCTGCATCACCTGCTCCTGGAAGATCGGCACACCGAGCGTGCGCTCGAGCGCGGGGCGGATCTCGTCGCGCGGATAGGCGAGCGGCTCCAGCCCCATGCGGCGGCGCAGGTACGGGTGCACCATGCCGCCCTGGATCGGGCCGGGGCGCACGATCGCGACCTCGATCACGAGGTCGTAGAAGCAGCGCGGCCGCAGCCTGGGCAGCATGCTCATCTGCGCGCGCGACTCGATCTGGAACACGCCGATCGTGTCGGCGCGCGAGATCATCTCGTAGGTGGCCGGGTCTTCGGCCGGGATGTCCTGGATGCGGAACGGCTGGCCGCGCCGCTGCCCGATCAGATCCAGCGCGCGGCGGATCGCGCTCAGCATGCCGAGCGCCAACACGTCGACCTTGAGCAGGCCGAGCGCGTCGAGGTCGTCCTTGTCCCACTCGATGACGCTGCGCCCGGGCATCGCCGCGTTCTCCACCGGCACCAGCCGCGTGAGCGCGTCGCGCGCGATCACGAAGCCGCCGGTGTGCTGCGACAGGTGGCGCGGGAAGCCGCGCAGCGCGCCGGCCAGATCGAGCCACTGCTGTGCCACGGTCGAGGAAGGATCGAAGCCGGCCTCGCGCAAGCGCTCGGGCTGCACGCTGCGGTCCCACCACTGGTGGGCGCGCGCCAACTGCTCGATGCGCTGTGCGTCGATGCCCAGCGCGCGCCCGACGTCGCGCAGCGCCGAGCGCGAGCGATAGCTGATGACCGTGGCGGTGAGCGCGGCGCGGTGGCGCCCGTACTTCGCGTACAGGTACTGGATGACCTCCTCGCGGCGCTGGTGCTCGAAGTCGACGTCGATGTCGGGCGGCTCGTTGCGTTCGCGGCTGATGAAGCGCTCGAACAGCACGCTGGTGCGCGCCGGGTCGACCTCCGTGATGCCCAGGCAGTAGCAGACCGCCGAGTTGGCCGCCGAGCCGCGGCCCTGGCACAGGATGCCGCGGTCGCGCGCGAAGTGGACGATGTCGGCGACGGTGAGGAAGTAGGGCTCGTACTTCAGCTCGGCGATCAGCGCCAGCTCGTGCTCGAGCTGCGCGGCGACCGCCGGCGGCAGGCCGTCCGGATAGCGGCCCGGCACGCCGTCGAAGACCAGCGCGCGCAGCCAGCTCGCCGGCGTGTGGCCGACCGGCACGATCTCCTCGGGGTACTCGTAGCGCAACTCGTCGAGCGAGAAGCGGCAACGCGCGGCGACCTCGAGCGTCTCCTCGAGCAGCGCCGGCGGATACAGCCGCGCGAGCCGCAGCCGGCTGCGCAGGTGCTGCTCGGCGTTGGGCGCCAGCGCGTAGCCGAGGGCCGCCAGCGGCGTGTTCAGGCGGATCGCGGTGAGCGTGTCCTGCAGCGTCTTGCGCGAACGCAGGTGGTAGAGGACGTCACCGACGGCCACGCGCGGCAGGCCGGTCGCGGCGGCGACGCTGCGCGTGCGCTCGAGCAGCGCCGCGTCGTGGCCGCGCACCAGCAGCGGCACGCCGAGCCAGCAGCGGCCGTCGAAGCGCTCGCGCAGGAAGCGCGCGTGGCGAAGCAGCCGGGCGCATGGAGAATCCGGCGGCGGCGCGGGCGAGCCGGCTGCGGGGTCGACCGCGATGGCCGGCGAGGGCACGAGCAGCGCGAGGCAGTCGTCGATCCCTTCGGCGAGGTCGTCGGCGAGCAGGCGGTAGTGCCCCTTGTCGGCGCGCATGCGCGCGCGCGTGATCAGTTCGGACAGGTTGCCGTAGCCGTTGCGCGAGGCGGCGATGAGCACCAGCCGCGAGTCGTCGCCGAAGGCCTCGCGCAGCGAGAACTGCGCGCCCACCAGCAGCGGCAGGCCGAGCTCGCGCGCGCGCAGGTGCGCGCGCACGACGCCGGCGAGCGAGCACTCGTCGGTGACGGCGAGCGCGGCGTAATCGAGGGCGTGGGCGCGCTCGACCAGTTCCTCGGGGTGGGAGGCGCCGCGCAGGAACGTGAAATTGCTGGCGCAGTGCAGTTCGGCGTAGGGGGACAGCATCGGGGGCGCTGCTTGATACTGTATGAACATACAGTATACGCCCGGCTTCGTGCGAGGGGGCCCGCAGCGCCGGGGGCGGCGCCTGGCGGCGGGGCGCGGGCGAGCGGGGTTTGGGGGCGC
>CALMSQ010000178.1:0-5662 GCA_937872345.1 uncultured Burkholderiales bacterium
TCGAGGTAGGTGCGCGTGCCCATGTACAGCATGCTGCCCACGCCGATCGCGAGCACCGCGAGCAGCGGCAGCCACCAGCCGCGGGGGTTCATCACGAAGCGGTTCCAGAGCCTGCCGGCGTTCGTCATCCCGCCCCTCCTCCATCGTTCGCGCTGCAGCTGCCCGCCGTGTCCTCGACGAGCGGCTGCATCGGCGGCAGCTCGGGCGCGGCGACGATCAGCGGCTCGTCCATGCTCATCGATTCGAGGAACGCGACCAGGTCGCGCTTCTCGTCGCTGGTGAGCCCGAGCGGGCGCAGCAGCGGCGACTTGTTGGGCGCGTCGCCGCCGCCGCGGTCGAAGAAGTCGACCACCTCCTGCAGCGTGCCGAAGACGCCGTTGTGCATGTAGGGCGCGGTGTAGCGCAGCTCGCGCAGCGACGGCGTGCGGAACTTGCCGATGTCGGCCGGGTCTCGGGTGCGGTAATAGCGGCCGAGGTCTTCCTCGGCGCGGCGGTACAGCGCGCGCGGCGCATCGCGCTGGGCGTTCTGCCAGCGCACCGCGATCTGCACCAGCGCGCTCGAGTCGTACAGCGACTGGCGCGGCACGCCGAGCGCGTGATAGCTCTCGTCGCTCGCCAGCGGGCCATGGTGGCAGGCGATGCAGCCCGCCTTGCCGGTGAACAGCGCGTAGCCGCGCTGCGCCGCGGCGGTCAGCGCCTTCGCGTCGCCCGCCAGGAAGCGGTCGAACGGCACCTTGCGCGGATCCGAGACGACGGTGCGCTCGAAGGCCGCGATCGCCCGCCACGCATCGTCGAGCCTGGGCCATTCGCTGCCGAACGCCTCGCGGAAGCGGTCGACGTATTCGGGCACCAGCCGCAACCGCATCTCGACGATGGCGGCGTTGCCGTTGCCCTCGACCGGCGCCTGCATTGCCGAGCGCGCCTGCACCTCGAGCCGGTCGAGGCTGCCGTCCCACATCAGCCGGCGGAAATGCGCGGCGTTGAGCACCGTGGGGTTGTTGCGCCACAGACGGTGGCCCGGATAGCCGGGCGCGAGCGCATCGCCGTGCGTCCAGCCCATCTGCGCGACGTGGCACGTCGCGCACGAGGTCGAGGTGTCGCCCGACAGGCGCGCATCGAAGAACAGCAGCCGCCCGAGCTCGACCTTGGCCGCGCTCATCGGGTTGTCGGCCGGCACCGGCACCGGCGGCAGCAGCGCCAGCGCGGGCACCGAGTCGGCCGAGGCCGGCGCCGGTGCGCGCGAGGCCGACAGGGCGGCCACGGCGACCGCAGCGCTGGCAGCGAGCGCGAGCAGCATGCCTGTCACGACCCGGATCTTCATCGCCCGGCTCCCGCCTGTGTGGCGTAGTCGAAGGCGGGCGGCGGCGCCACGGCGAGCGCGGTGCGCGGCGTCAGCGCCTCGAGGAACGCCACCAGCGCTTCGCGCTCGCTCGCGGACAGGCCGAGCGGCTTCGTCTCGGAGCCGCGGCCGCCGCCGCGGTCGTAGAACGCGACGACGGCCGCGAGATCGGGCAGCGTGCCGTTGTGCATGTAGGGGGCGGTCTGCGCGACGCCGCGCAGGCCCGGCGTGAAGAAGCGTCCCCGGTCGGCGGCCCGGCGGGTCAGCGCGTGCACGCCGGTGTCGCTGCGCTCGCTCATCGGGTCGGCCGCGCCGTGAATCGCGTGATGAGCCAGCAGTGCGACGGTGCGCTCCGGATCGCGCAGGATCTGCGGCGATTCGGGGACGCCGAGCCGGTGCGCCAGGCCGTCGGAGAACGCCGGCCCGGAATGGCAGCGCGCGCAGCCCGCCTTGCCGGTGAACAGCCGCAGTCCGTCGGCGGCCCGCGGCGGCAGCGCCGACGCGTCGCCGCGCAGCGCCGCGTCGACCGCGGTGTCGCCGCCGTCGTGAGCGGCCGACCAGGCGGCGATCGCTCGGGCCACGCCCTCGAACGAGGGCAGCGTGCGCTCGCCGAACGCCCGCTGCCACCACTGCAACAGCTGGGGCACCTGGCGCACGCGCTCGGCGATGATGCCCGGGTTGCCGTTCATCGTGATCGGCGAGGTCAGCATCTCCTGGACCAGCTTCGGCAACTCGTCGATGCGGTAGCGCCCGTCCCAGCCGAGTCGCTCCTTGAGCCGCAGGCCGAGCAGGCCCGGTGCGTTGCGGAAGTGCCCGCTGTGGTTGTAGCCGCGCGACAGCGCCACGCCCTCCGAGAAGCCGCGCGCCGGTGCGTGGCAGGTCGCGCAGCTGCGGCTGCCGTCGCCGGACAGGCGCGACTCGAAGAACAGGTGCCGGCCGAGTTCGAGCAGTGCCGCGCTGGCCGCCGGCGACGGTGGCCGCGAAACCGTATCGGCCGCGCGCGCGGGCGCCGCGGCGAGCAGCACGGCGACCAGCATCGTGTGCGGCACGATCCGCGGCACCGCGCGCAACGCGGCAGGCAGCGCTGCGGCGACGACCCGAAGCAGCGGACGTGCGTTCATTTGACGAAGCGCTCGCCGCTGTAGTTCACCTGCGGCGCATCCTGCAGGATCACCGCGCAGCTGCGCTTCCAGGTCATGATCTCGTCGAGCAGCCGTGCTTCCTCGTCGGGGCCGAGCACGCGCTTGCCGTCCTGCGGCACGCGGATGTAGAAGTTGCGGCCGCGCGCGTTCAGGTAGAACTCGCCGCGCAGCGGCCCTCGGTCCGCGCCCGGGGTGCGCGGCGGCGGATGGCAGCCCATGCAGTTCAGCGCGTACAGCGTCGCCGCGTTCTGCGGCGCCGACGCGGCGGCGGGCTGCGCGGCCGCCGCCGGGTCGCCGCGGAGCAGACCGGCCGCAAGCGACCCGGCTGCAAGCAACCCGGCCGCCAGCCTGCCCGGATTCAGTAGGCCACGCACACCGACTTCGTCTCCGTGTAGACGTCGATCATCGCCCGGCCGTGCTCGCGCCCGACGCCGGAGTCCTTGTAGCCGCCGAACGGCAGGTTCGGATCGACCATGTTGTGGCAGTTCAGCCAGACGGTCCCGGCCTGCACCTTGGGGATCAGCCGATAGGCCTGCGTGAGGTTGTTGGTCCAGATGCTGGCGCCCAACCCGTAGCGCGAGTCGTTCGCCTTGCGTGCCACGTCGTCGAGATCGTCGAAGGGCGTCGCCACGACCACCGGCCCGAAGATTTCCTCGCGCGAGATCGTGAGGTCCTTGCCGGTGGTGTTCGAGAACACGGTGGGCCGCACGAAGTAACCCGATCCGGGCTGCGCCTGTCCGCCGGCGAGCAGCTCGGCCCCTTCGGCCTTGCCCGACTCGATGTAGCGCACCACGCGGTCGCGATGCGTGGCCGACACCATCGGGCCCATCTGCGCGGTCTCGTCGAAACCGTCGCCGAGCTTCGTCGACTCGGCCGCCGACGCGAGCCCGGCGAGCACCTGGTCGTAGCGGCTCTTGTGCACGAACAGCCGGGAGCCGGCGGTGCAGACCTGGCCGTGATTGAAGAAAATCGCGCCGGCCGCGCCCGCGACCGCGACCGCGGGATCGCAGTCGTCCAGCACGATCACCGGGCTCTTGCCGCCCAGCTCGAGCGAGACGCGCTTCATGTCGTCCATGCAGCTGCGCCCGATGATCTTGCCGACCTCGGTCGAGCCGGTGAAGGCGATCTTGTTGACGCCCGGATGACGCACCAGTGCCGCGCCCGCGCTCTCGCCGTAGCCGGTGACCACGTTGACCGCGCCCGCCGGGAAGCCCGCCTCCATCACGAGTTCGGCCAGGCGCAGCGCGGTGAGCGGCGTCTCCTCGGCCGGCTTGAGCACCACGGTGCAGCCGCAGGCCAGCGCCGGCGCGATCTTCCACATCGCCATCAGCAGCGGGAAGTTCCACGGCACGATCGCGCCGACGACGCCGACCGGCTCGCGACGGGTCATCGCCGTGTAGCGCACGCCGGGCGGAAACGGAATCGACACGTCCAGCGTCGAGCCTTCGATCTTCGTCGCCCAGCCGGCCATGTAGCGCGTCCACTGCGCGTTGGCGCCCACCTCGAGCATCCGCGAGAACATCAGCAGCTTGCCGTTGTTCAGCGTCTCGAGCCGCGCGAGCTCCTCGCCGTGCTGCTCGATCAGGTCGGCCAGCTTCAGCAGCAGCCGCTCGCGCTCGGCCGGCAGCATGCCTTGCCAGGCCGCCGACTCGAAGGTCGCGCGCGCCGAGCGCACCGCCGCATCGACATCCTCGGCCTGGGCGTCGGGCACGCGGGCGATTTCGGCGCCGGTGGCCGGATTGAACACCGGCAGCGTCTTGCCGGATCGCGCGTCGACGAACTTGCCGTCGACGAACATTCTCTGCCGGATCGCGGCGAGTTCGGGTTGCTGGCTCTGGACGGACTGGTTCATCTCTCTCCTCCTCGGTGGCTGGTCGCCGCGGCGCGGCGACCGGGTGTTCAGTGGCGCGTTGCGGCGATTCCAGAGAGGCTGGTGAGCAGCGGCGCGCCGGCGGCCTCCACTGCGGCGGTATAGGACAGCCGGTCAGGGCGGATCTCGGCATGAAAGCTCGCGCCGAGGTCGTCGCTCGTGAGCACCGCGCCGCCGAGTCCGGCGAGCACGAGCCGCTTGCCAATCAGCAATCCGCTGGTCAGGGGGTTCTCCGTGCCGGTTGCGATCTCGCGCCACGACGCGCCGGCATCCTGGCTGCGCAGCACATGCCCGCCCATGCCCCAGACCAGAATCGCACCGTCCGGCAGCGCCATGCCGCCCCAGATCGAGCCGCGGTACGGCAACGCCACCGGAACGAAAGTGCGCCAGTCGGTCGAGCGGTAGACGACGCCGCTCTCGGCAGTGATCCACGTCGTTCCGCCCGCGTCGGCAAAGACCTGATAGAGGTGGCGATCGGAGAACTCTCCCTGGCCGACGGCGACCTCATGCCAGGTCCGGCCGCCGTCTTCGGTGGCGATCGCGGCGCCGAAGGCGCCGACCACCAGTCCGTGGGTCGCGTCGGCGAAGCGCACCGAGAAGTACGAGGTGCCGGCTCCGGCGCGGTGCGCGACGCGCCAATGCTCGCCGCCGTCCTCGGTGGCGAGGACGATTCCGCCATGCGCCACGGCCCAGCCACGGCCGGCGTCGAGGAACTGCACTCCGGTGAGCGTTACCCGCGTCGGCACCTCGGCGGCCTGCCGCCAACTCGCGCCCTCGTCGTCCGAGAGCAGCACCGTACCGAAGTCACCGACTGCGACGATGCGCGCGCCGGCGCGTGTCGCGGCCATCAGCGGCGCGCGCTCCGGGTGAGCGACCTTTTGCGCCTGAAGCCGGGCAACGCCGGCGCCCGGCGCCCGGTCCTGGGCGCCGTCGGCTGCGCGAACCGCGGGCGCCGGCAGCGCGGCCGCCATGCAGGCGGCGATCGAGGCGAGCAGGCGCAGGACGCTGTGCGCGTGCCGGTTCATTCGTCCGCTCCGCTTTCGGGCTCACTCAACCCGATGCGCGCGAACGCGCGCGCGCGAGCCGCTTCGGCGGCGGCCGGCTCGACTTCCAGCGCCCCGGTCAGCCGCTGCAGCAGGTCCATTTCGAAGGCCGCCAGCCGCCCGTCGCTGTAGACCGCTTCCCAGAGCATGCCGAGGATCTCCGCGCGCTCGTCGTGGTCGTAACCCTGCCTGACCGCGCGCGCGAAGATCCAGTCGTCGAGCACCGAGGCGAAGCGCGCCTCGGCCAGTTCGACCAGGTGCTCGGCCT
>CALMSQ010000179.1:0-3799 GCA_937872345.1 uncultured Burkholderiales bacterium
TTGCTGGCGAAGGTCGCGGCGATCGTCAGCAGCAGCGCAACGCCGAGCCAGCGCGGAAGGGGCGCGGAGGTCATCGAGCGGGCAGGATACCAGCGCCCGGGGCCGGTCGCGGCGCAGGGTGCTGGAAATGGGAACGCCGGCGGTCCATGCTGTCGAGGCCGCGCGGGCGCGGCGCCGCCGCGGGCGTCGCTTCGCCCGCGCGGCGAGCTCTTGACATACCCTGCAGGGTATCCAATAATACCGGGCAGGGTATGCACGGGCCGGACCAGTTGCGGCCAGACCAGACGGAAAAATGCAGATGACGACAGTTCGCTCCCGTACCGTAGCGGCCGCCTTGGCAGTGGCGCTCGGTTTGGCCGCGTCGCTCGCGGCCGCCCAGCAGGCACCGGTGGTGCCGACGGTGGCCGCGCAAGCCAGCGCCGTCGGCGCCGGGCTCGAGCTCGACGGCACGCTGCAGGCGGTGCGCCAGAGCACCGTGGCCGCGCAGGTGTCGGGCAACGTCGTGCAGCTGTCGGTGCGCGCCGGCGACGCCGTGCGCGCCGGCCAGGTGCTGGCACGCATCGACGAACGCGAGGCGCAGGCCGGGCTGGCGCGCAGCGACGCCGCAGTCGCGCAGTCGCAGGCCGAACTGGCGAACGCGCGGGCGAGCTACGAGCGCAGCAAGCTGCTGCGCGCGCAGGGCTTCGTCAGCCAGGCGGCGCTCGACGTCGCCGAGGCGCAGTTCAAGGCCGCGCAGGCGGGCCAGCAGCAGGCGCAGGCCGGCCGCAGCCAGGCAGCGCTGGCGCGCAGTTTCACCAGCGTGGTCGCGCCGTACGACGGCCTGGTACTCGCCACGCACGTCGAGGCGGGTGACCTGGCGGCACCGGGGCGCGCGATCGTCACCGTCTATGCGCCGCAGCCGATGCGCGCGGTGGCCTACGTGCCGGCTTCGCAGCAGGCGCTGGCGCGGCAGGCGCAGCGCGTGCAGGTGCGGATGCCGTCGGGCGACTGGGTCGCGCCGACGGCCAGCATCGGGCTTCCCGGCGCCGATCCCGTTTCCCAGACCGTCGAGTTCAGGCTCGACCTGCCGGCCGCGGCCGTCGCCGGCGCGGTGCCGGGCCAGAGCGTGCGCGTGCGCTTCGCCGGCGGCTCTTCCGAGCGCCTGACGGTGCCGGCGGGAGCCGTGCTGCGGCGCGGCGAGCTCACCGGGGTCTACGTCGCGCGCGACCAGGGGTTCGTGCTGCAGGCGGTCCGCGTGGGCGCCGAACACGGCGAGGCCGGCGTCGAGGTGCTGGCGGGCCTGAAGGCCGGCGATCGCATCGCGGTCGATCCGGTCAGGGCGGGCCTGGCCGGTGCGAAGCCGGCGCCGGCCGAAGGCGCGCGTTGACGTGGGCGGGCACGATCCGATGAAACCCAACGATTCCGCGGGCGCCGTGGCTCCCGCCAGCGAAGCCCCGCGCCTGGGCGTCTCCGGGCGCATCGCGCGCGCGTTCCAGGCCAACGCGATCACGCCGCTGCTGGCGCTGGTCGCGCTGCTGCTCGGCCTGTTCGCGGTGCTGGTGACGCCGCGCGAGGAAGAGCCGCAGATCAACGTGACGATGGCCAATGTGCTGATCCCGTTCCCCGGGGCGTCCAGCACCGACGTGCAGAACATGGTCGCGCGCCCGGCCGAGCAGGTGCTGTCGCAGATCGCGGGCATCGAGCACACCTATTCGATCGCGCGCCCCGGGCTCGCGGTGCTCACCGTGCAGTTCCAGGTCGGCGTGCCGCGCACCGAGGCGCTGGTGCGGCTGTACGACGTGCTCAACGCCAACCAGGACTGGCTGCCGCGCGACCTGGGCATCCTCACGCCGATCGTGCGGCCCAAGGGCATCGATGACGTGCCGGTGCTCGCCGTCACGCTGTGGCGGCGCGACGCGGCGCCGGCGGTCGAGCTCGAGCGCGTCGCGCACGCGGTCGAGGTCGAGCTCAAGCGGGTGCCGGGCACCCGCGAAGTGCAGACCATCGGCGGGCCGGGGCGCATCGTGAACGTCGCGCTCGAGCCCACGCGGATGCGCGAGCGCGGCCTGGACGTCGTGCAGTTGCGCCAGGTGCTTGCGGCCGCGAACCTCGGCATGCCCGCCGGCAACGTCGTCGACCCGTCGGGCAAGGGGATGCTCAGCGTGCAGACCGGCGAGTTCCTGCGCTCGGCCGACGACGTCGGCGCGCTGGTGGTCGGCGTGCACGCCAATCGCCCGGTGTACCTGCGCGAGGTCGCCCGGATCGAAGCCGGCGCGGCGCAGCCGCAGCAGTACGTATGGTTCACGCCGGGTGCGGGCGCGACCGCTGGACAGGCCGACGCGGCGACGACGCCGCCCCAGTCGCAGGCCGAGCGCGCCGCCGAAGCCGGACGCGTCTATCCGGCCGTCACGCTGAGCGTCACCAAGAAACCGGGCGAGAACGCGGTCGACGTCGCGCGCGCGGTGCGCGCCCGCATCGACGAGTTGCGCAACAGCCTGTTGCCGCCCGAAGTGGAGGTCACCGTCACGCGCGACTACGGCCAGACCGCGGCCGAGAAGGCCAACAAGCTGATCCAGAAGCTCGCGTTCGCCACCGGCTCGGTCATCCTGCTGGTCGGCCTCGCGCTGGGTCGGCGCGAGGCGGTGATCGTCGGCGCTGCGGTGATGCTGACGCTGACCGCGACGCTGTTCGCGTCCTGGGCGTGGGGCTTCACGCTGAACCGCGTGTCGCTCTTTGCGCTGATCTTCTCGATCGGCATCCTGGTCGACGACGCGATCGTGGTCGTGGAGAACATCCACCGGCACCAGCAGCTCGAGCCCCACGCGCGGCTCGCCGACATCATCCCGCGCGCGGTCGACGAGGTCGGCGGCCCGACGATCCTCGCGACACTGACGGTGATCGCGGCGCTGTTGCCGATGGCCTTCGTGACCGGCCTGATGGGCCCGTACATGAGCCCGATCCCGATCAACTCCAGCATGGGCATGGCGCTGTCGCTGGCGATCGCGTTCACCGTGACGCCGTGGCTCGCGCTCAAGCTGATGAAGCAGCACGCGGCGCCCGAGGGCGACGTACACGACGCCGCCGCGAAGGTCACGGTGGGTCGCCTTCAGCGGGTGTTCGTCGCGCTGCTCGATCCGTTCCTGCGCAGCGCGCGCAGGCGCTGGCTGCTCGCCGCGGGCGTGCTCGGCGCGATGGCGCTGTCGGTGGGCCTGGTGGTCGTGCAGTGGGTCGTGCTGAAGATGCTGCCGTTCGACAACAAGAGCGAGTTCCAGTTGGTGGTCGACATGCCGGCGGGCACCCCGCTGGAGGACACCACCGCGGCGCTGCACGACCTGGGCGCGTTCCTCGCGAAGCAGCCCGAGGTGCGCGACCTGCAGGGCTACGCAGGCACCGCGTCGCCGATCACCTTCAACGGGCTGGTGCGCCAGTACTACCTGCGCGCCGAAGCCGAACTGGGCGACCTGCAGGTGAACCTGGTCGACAAGGCGCACCGCCACGACCAGAGCCACGCGATCGCCTCGCGCCTGCGCCCGGAGCTCGACGAGATCGCCGCGCGGCACGGCGCGAAGCTGAAGGTCGTCGAGGTGCCGCCTGGCCCGCCCGTGCTCTCGCCGATCGTCGCCGAGGTCTACGGCCCCGACGAGGCCGGCCGCAGCGAGCTCGCGCAGCGCATCGCCAGGGCATTCGGCTCGACCGCGCACATCGTCGGCATCGACACGACGGTGAAGGACGACGCCCCGCGTGCGTTCCTGCGCGTGCAGCGCTCGCGCGCCGAGTCGCTGGGCATCCCGGTGGCGACGATCGCGCAGACGGTGCACGG
>CALMSQ010000180.1:0-2280 GCA_937872345.1 uncultured Burkholderiales bacterium
GAAATGGCGCGTCGTGCGGCGCCGCTCCATCGTCCGGTAGAACGCCTCGGCCCGGGCGAGCATCTGCGCCTCGTCGAGGCGCGTGTAGCCGGGAAGTGGGACGAAGCGCGGCTCCGGAAGGTGCCGCGTCAGCGCCTTGTAGGCAGGCTCGGCGGCGCGCGCGGCGTCGATGCCGGCGGGCGAGGTGGGGCGTGACTCGGACATGGTGGAAACCGGAAGAGGGGTTTGCGTGGTGCGGAGCCTGCGCGCAGCCGGCTCGCGCCTCGGGACTCCAGTATCGCGCGGCGCGCGCGTCCCCGCACTGGCCCGGCCGCATGCCGCGCAGCGCGCCGCGGCCAGTTGCGAGGAGCGCGACATACAATGCAGGCGCGCCGCGCCCGCTCCGAACGGGGCGCTGGCGTCATGCAATCACGGGACGCGCGATGGCTGGGCCGGACCCACAGAAGATCCGATTCTGCATGGCCGCCGACGGCACGCGGATCGCCTACGCGACCATGGGCAAGGGACCGCCGCTGGTGCGGGCCGCGCACTGGTTGAGCCACCTCGAGTTCGACTGGACGAGCCCGGTCTGGCGACCGTGGCTCGCCGAGCTCGGGCGCGAGCACACGCTGGTGCGCTATGACGAGCGCGCCTGCGGGCTGTCCGACTGGCAGGTCGACGACATCTCGTTCGACGCGTGGCTGACCGACCTCGAGACCGTGGTGTCGGCCGCCGGCCTCGCGCGCTTCGCGCTGTTCGGCATGTCGCAGGGCGCGGCGGTTGCGATCGCCTACGCGGTGCGCCACCCGCAACGGGTCAGCCACCTGGTGCTGATGGGCGGCTTCGCGCGCGGCAGGGCCCGACGCGGTCAGCCGCATCTGGCCGACGAGGTCCGGCTCGAGCTGGACCTCATGCGGATCGGATGGGGTCGCGAGAACCACGCGTTCCGCCGGCATTTCACCAGCCACTTCCTGCCCGACGGCACGCTCGAGCAGATCCGCGCCTTCGACGAATTGCAGCGGGCGTCGGCGTCGGCCGAGAACGCAGCGCGGATCCTCGAGACCGGCAGCGTCATCGACGTCGTCGACCTGCTGCCGAAGGTGCAGGCGCCCACGCTCGTGCTGCACGCACGCGACGACGCGCGCATCCCGTTCGAGGAAGGACGGCTGCTCGCCGGCACGATCCCGGACGCGCGGCTCGTCCCCCTCGATAGCCGCAATCACATTCTTCTCGAAGGCGAGCCCGCGTGGCACGTCTTCTGGGACGCGGTGCACGCGTTCCTGCGCACCGGCCAGGCAGCGGGTGTGGAACGGCCCTCGTCGGCCCTGCCGGCGCTGACGGTCCGCGAGCGACAGGTGCTCGAGCTGCTCGCGCGCGGGCTCGCGAACGACGAGATCGCCGAGCGGCTCGGCATCGCGGCCAAGACGGTTCGCAATCAGGTAAGCGCGATCTTCGACAAGCTGCAGGTGTCCACGCGGGCGCAGGCCATCGTCTGTGCTCGCGAGGCCGGGCTGGGCAGCCAGGAGTAGCCGCGCCCGGGACGCCCGTCCCGGTTTCGCGCCACTTCGTCAGCGCCGGGGCTTCCGGCGGCGTCGGCAACCGGGACGCCCGGCTCATGCGAACCGGGACACCGGCAGGTTGGAATCGCACTCATCGGCGACGCCATCGGGGCGCGCAGGAGCTTCGCGATGAACCTGAATCCTTTCGATCCGCTGATCGACCTCGACTTCAACGGCACGCTCGAGCTGCACGACGCGCTCGACACCGAGGTGGTCTGCGTGAGTGGCCTCCTGTGGGTGATCGAGCCATCGCTCGGCAGCGAACGCATCCTGCGACCGGGCGAGTCGTGCGCGATCCGCCGCAACGGCCGCGCGCTGGTCACGGCGCTCGAGCCGAGCCTGGTGTGCGCGGTCGAGCCCGCAGTGTCGCGGTGCTCGTGAGGTGCGGGGTGGCCCAGGCAGGCCGGCGCTGATCGGCCGGCGCCTCTGCTACGCTGGGGCGTTCGCGCTTTCGCCGGCGGCGAGGCGCGCGAGGAGCGACGATGAACGCGCCAGCGGCCACGACCCAGCCCGCGGTCTTCTACGGGCACGGCAGCCCGATGAACACGCTCGAGACGAACCGGCACACCGAGGCCTGGCGACGCAGCGGCGCCATGGGCCCGCGACCGCGCGCGATCCTCGCGATCTCGGCGCACTGGTACGTCGGCGAGACCGCGGTGACGGCGATGGCCCGCCCGCGCACGATCCACGACTTCTACGGCTTTCCCCCCGAACTGCACGCCTTCGACTATCCGGCGCCGGG
>CALMSQ010000181.1:0-1912 GCA_937872345.1 uncultured Burkholderiales bacterium
CTCCTCGACATGGCCGTCTTCACGCCCGTCACGCGCGAGCAGCTCGCGCACTGGCTCGAGCGCTACGACCTCGGCGAGCTGCGCGAGTTCGAGGGCATCGCGTCGGGGATCGAGAACAGCAACTTCTTCGTCACGACCTCCGCCGGCCGCTTCGTCCTCACGCTGTTCGAGCGGCTCGGAGCCGACGAGCTGCCGTTCTACCTCGGTTTGATGCACCACCTCGCGGCCCGCGGCATTCCCTGCCCCGATCCGGTCGCGGATCGCGACGGCGCGTCGTTGGGCCGGCTCGAGGGGAAGCCTGCCGCGCTGGTCACGCGACTCGAAGGACGCGCGATCGTGCACCCCGGGCCGGCGCACTGCGCCCAGGTCGGAACGCTGCTGGCGCGGATGCACCGCGCCGCGCTGGGCTACGGGCGCAGCCTGCCCAACCTGCGCGGCATCGACTGGTGGTCGCGCGCGGCGCCGCAGGTGATGCCGTTCCTCGATCGCGAGCAGTGGCTGCTGCTCACCGACGAGCTCGGACAGCAGCGCGCGTTCGCCGCGTCGACGGTGCGCGCGGCGCTGCCCTCGAGCGCGGTGCACGCCGACCTGTTCCGCGACAACGTGCTGTTCGAGACGGCTCCGGACGGCTCGCCGCGGCTGGGCGGCGTGATCGACTTCTACTTCGCCGGCGTCGACGCCTGGGCTTTCGACCTGGCCGTCGCGGCCAACGACTGGTGCATCGACGAGGCCACCGGCGCCTTCGACCCCGCGCGATTCGACGCGCTCGTGCGCGCCTACGGCGCCGGGCGCCCGCTGCTCGATGCCGAGCGCGCGGCCTGGCCGATGATGCTGCGCGCCGGCGCCCTTAGGTTCTGGCTGTCGAGGCTGCACGACCTGCACCTGCCGCGCCCGGCGCAGATGGTCACCCCGAAGGACCCGGCGCATTTCGAGCGTATCCTGCGCGCGCGCCGCGACGGCGTGCCCCCCCTTCCATGAACATGGCCCCTTCCAGTTCGCCACGCATCCTCACCCTGCCCGCCGCCACCGGCTGGCGCTGGGTCCTCGACGGCTTCAGGCTGCTTCGACGCCAGCCGATCGCGTTGCTCGCGATCACCTTCATGAACCTGCTGCTGCTGTCGGTGTCGGTGCTGATCCCGCTGGTGGGCTCGATCGCTCCGCTGGTGCTGACGCCTGCGCTGATGGTCGGCCTGATGCACGCGATCCGTGCCGCCGATCGCGGCGAGATGCCGATGCCCCTGATGCTGCTGGCCGCGTTTCGCGAATACGACGGGCGCGCCTGGCGGCCGCTGCTCGTGCTGGGCGGCGTCAACGCGCTGTGCACGGTGGCCGCGCTGGCGCTGGCGGCGATTGCCGACAACGGCACGCTGATGCGCCTGGCCACCGGCCAGATCGGCAGCACCGACCCCGCGGTCTCGGAAGGCGCACTGATGATCGCCGCCGTCGTTTTCCTGCTGGTCTATGCGCCCGCGCAGATGGCGATGTGGTACGCGCCGCTGTTCGTCGCCTGGCACCGCACGCCGGTTCCGCAGGCGCTGTTCTTCAGCCTCGTCGCGACCTGGCGCAATCGCCGCGCGTTCGCCGTCTACGCGATCGGCTGGTTCGGGATCGCGCTGGCGGCGTCGCTGGCGATCCGGGTGCTGCAGCTGGCGCTGGACGCCAGCCCGGTGCTGCTGTCGATGGTTCTCTCGCCGCTTTCGCTGGTGCTGATCACCGCGGTCTACTGCTCGTTCTGGCCCACGTACCGCGACGCGGTCGAGTCCGGCCCGCCGCCGGGCGCCCCCATCGACGACGCATCCGCCGGACCGGGCACCGAAGCGCAGTGAGCGTGAACGGGCCCTCGTATGGTCGCAATCGTCAAGAGTAATCAAGTCCTGGGTTTGCGGATCGATGTGGCGATGCGACTCGGACG
>CALMSQ010000182.1:0-2258 GCA_937872345.1 uncultured Burkholderiales bacterium
CAGCCGTTCATGTGGGGCTTCGCGTGCTACCAGTTCGCGATGCTGGGCGTGGTCGAGGCCACCGTGGAGAGCGACGAGGAGAAGAACCGCCTCTGTTCGCCGATCGCCTACTGGGACGTGAACACCGACTACCTGTCGGCGTTCCTGGCGACGCTCGCGAACGAGCGGGCCCGGGCGGCCTATCCGGCGCTCGCGAGCTGGGCGAAGGAGACACGGCTCAATCCGCTTGGCGCGATCGGGCTGCATCGCGATGCGCCGACCGTCGTCGAGGCGCGCGAGCGCATCAAGCGCTTCGGGGCCGCGGCGGTGGGCAATCTGCCGAAGCTGCTCGGGGCCAGGGCCTCGTAGCCGACCAGAGGAACGGGAGACCTTCGTGCCCATCGAACTCTGGCTGGCTTTCGTGGCTGCGTCGGCTGTCCTGCTCGTCTTGCCCGGGCCGACGATCCTCACGGTGATCAGCTACTCGCTGGCTCACGGACGTCGCGCGAACGTGCCGCTCGTTGCATCGGTGGCCCTCGGCGACTCGACCGCGCTGGTCTTCTCGCTGCTCGGGCTCGGCGCGTTGCTGGCGGCGTCCTCGTTCTGGTTCACCCTCGTCAAGGGGGTCGGAGGCCTGTACCTGCTGTACCTGGGAATCAGGCTGCTGCGCGCCGGCATGACGCCCGGGCAGCTTCCCGCGCCCGAGGTGCCCGGATCGCGGTGGAGGCTCTTCGCGAACACCTATCTCGTCACGGCCTCGAACCCGAAGGGCATCGTCTTCTTCGTCGCCTTCCTGCCGCAATTCATCGACCCCGCTCGCCCGGTGCCGCCGCAACTGCTGCTGCTGGCCATCACGTTCGTGGCGATGGCCACGCTCAACGCCACGCTGTATGCGGTCTTCGCGGGCGCGGCTCGCAGTGTGCTGGCTTCGTCGAAGGCGCAGCGCGGCTTCAACCTCGCCGGCGGATCGCTGCTGTCATTGGCGGGGGTGTGGGCGTTGCTCGCGAGGCGTGCCGCCTGAAGGCGCCCGAAGATGCCCAGCAGCGCAGTTCGTCAGCAACCTGCGCGGCCGATCCGCTGCCTCGTCCGGCGCTATCATCCCGACCTGCCGCGGCTCGTCCAAGGCGCGAGAGATCATGTCGACGAAGAAGAAAGGAATGCTCACCGTTTCGGGTGAATGGGCACGGCACCTTCGGCCACAGGGCCGCAGGCAGTTCTGGAGCGTCGAGCGGATGACGGCGCAGCAAGCCGTCCTGGCCGAGGCGAGAGACGAGCTGGTCGCATCGACCGAAGACGTGCCCCGTCGCGCCGCGGACGGGAAGTCGGCCGACGATTCGCCGCAGGCGCGGAATCCGGCGTGAACTCGATGCTGGAAGTCTCGAACGCCGTCGCCACGATCGTGCTCGACCGGCCGGAGCGCGGCAACGCACTGTCGGCCGAGTTCGTCGAGGCGATGCTCGCGGCGGTGCAACGGGCCTGCGCCGATGTCTCGGCGCACACGCTCGTGCTGCGCGCGCAGGGCCGGCACTTCTGCACCGGCTTCGATCTCTCCGACCTCGACATGCAAACCGATGCGACGCTGCTGCAGCGTTTCGTTCGCATCGAAATGTTGCTCGATGCGCTGTGGCGCGCGCCGCTGCGCACGGTCGCGATCGCGCAGGGGCGCGTGATGGGCGCGGGCGCCGACCTCTTCGCCGCCTGCGACCGGCGGCTGCTCGCGCCCGGTGCCAGCCTGCGCTTTCCCGGCGCGGGCTTCGGCATCGTGCTCGGAACGCGCAGGCTGGCGGCGCGCGTCGGCTCGGCGACCGCGCTGCGCTGGGTATCGGAGGCGACGACGATCGATGCGCGCGAGGCGCTCGCTGCGGGCCTGGCGACCGCCGTGCTCGCGGGCGAACCGTCGCTGGACGAATCGGCGGCGGTGGGCGAGGCCGGTGCCGCGATCGCTGCGCTGCCGACTCCCGCGGTCGATGCGTCGACGCTCGCCGCGCTGCGCGCGGCGGCCGGCAACGACGGCGATGCCGCCGACGCCGACCTCGTCGCATTGGTGCGTTCGGCCGCCCGGCCCGGCCTCAAGGCGCGGCTGCTCGCGTACCGCGACCGGCAACTCCCGGCGCGGCCGCGCTGATTCTCCAGGAGACTCGCGATGTTCCCCACCACCGTCGCCGGCAGCCTCCCGAAGCCGGGTTGGCTCGCCGAAACCAGCAAGCTGTGGCCCGCGTGGAAGCAGCAGGGCGAGGCGCTCGCCGAAGCCAAGCGCGACGCCACCGTGCTGTGGCTGA
>CALMSQ010000183.1:0-5071 GCA_937872345.1 uncultured Burkholderiales bacterium
TCGCGCGCCACGCCGAGTCGCGAGCCGGTGTTCTCCTCGAGCACCAGCGCGCCGACCACGCGGTCGCCGACCCACAGCGGCTGCGCGCTCGTCAGCATCCACACCGGCAGGCCGGCCTGGATCGCGATCCGCTCGGACTGCTGCGCCGCCACGCCCGACAGCGCCCGCGTGAGCGGCGGGATCGCCGGCGTGCTGCCCGGCGTCGACTCGTCCAGGAAGCGCTCGGGGCGCAGGCTCAGCGTCGCCGACAGCAAGCGGCGCGCCAGGCGCGACTGCCAGTCGTCGGCCGGCGGCGGCCCTGCGGACACGCGGCCCGACTGGGCGAGCAGCGCGCCGCTGGCGTCGAACACCGAGACGCGCCCGCTGGCTCGCGAGAGCCCGCGCACTGCGTCGGCCCACAGCGCCGGACGGCGATCCCTGCGGGTCGGCGCGGCGAATGGACGCACCGGCGCGAGCAGCCCGGAGTCGGCCTGCCCCTCGATGCGACGCGACCCGAGGTAGTCGACGTCGGTGATGCGCACGCGCAGCAGCGCCGGCTCGGCGTCGAAGCCGATCTCGGCCATCCAGCCGCCCGGCCGCTCGACCGGCTGCACGCTCAGCGTCTGCATCGCGCCGGCATCGGGACCGTACTCGACGACCAGTTCGTCGCCGGCCAGCCGCACGCCGTCGCGAACCTCCGGCACCACCAGACGTTCATCGTCCGCGTCGACCAGCAGGAAGAACTTGCCCGGCCGCTCCTGGGAGCGGGCGGCCGCGAGCCGCACGCGCAGCACCGACGCGATCGTGCCGTCGGGCGCGCGCATCGGCAGCGCGCGGCCGGGCACCTCGAGCCACTCGCTCGCGTTCTGGTCGACGACGACGTCCGCCAGCAATTCGACCGGCAAGGGCTCGGTGCCGGCGCGGCGATCGACGGTAGCAGCGCCCGTCTCGAACAGCTCGCGACGCTCGTGCAGCGACGCCGCGAGGTTGCGCGCCGCCTGCGCCTGGTTCTCCAGCCGCTCGTTGCGCGCGAGTTCGGTCATCACCTCGGCGAAGCGCAGGCCGACCAGCGGCAACGCCAGCAGCGGCACCATCGCCAGCGCGAGCGTGAACCGCAGACCGAGCGGCAGGCGCCAGCGACGCGTACTACGCGGTGGCTGCCCCATCTCGCTCGACGAACCGATAGCCCAGGCCGTAGACCGTCTCGATCGCGTCGAACGCCGGGTCGATCGCCTCGAACTTTCGCCGGATGCGCTTGACGTAGGACGTGACGGTCTGGTCGTCGACCACCAGGTTGGCTTCGCGCATCAGCGCGTCGCGATCCTTCACGTGGCCGGGGTGCCGAGCCAGCGCGTGCAGCATCCAGAACTCGGTCACCGTCAGCTCGATCGGGTGGTCGCGCCAGCTGGCCTCGAACCGCGGCACGTCCAGGCGCAGCGCGCCGCGCACCAGCAACTCGGCCGGGCCCTGCGGCTGCGCGAGCACGTCCACCCGGCGAAACAGCGCGGTGACGCGCGCGAGCAGGTGCGGCAGGCTGACGTTCTTGGTGAGGTAGTCGTCGGCGCCCAGGCGCAGCCCGGAGACGATGTCGATCTCGGAATCGCGCGCCGACAGCATCAGGATCGGCAGCGCCGGCGCGCGCTCGCGCAGCCAGCGGCACAACTCGAATCCGCCGTCCGGCTCGTCGCCCAGCCCAACGTCGATGATCGCCATGTCGGGCAGGCGCGAAGCGAGCGCCGCCTGCGCCTCGCGCCGGTCGGCGAAGGCCTGGACCTCGAAGCCCTGGCGAACCAGCGCGTCGCGAAGGTTGTCGCGAATGGCGGGCTCGTCCTCGATGATGGCGATGCGGCGGCTCATGCGCGCAATGTATCCCAAAGCCCTGTGCGCCCGCGTGGCGCGCCGCCGATGTCGGCGAAATGCCCGATTTGCGCCGGCTTCGGTCCGATTCGCGCCCCGAGGCAGCCGCCGCGCAGGCGCGCAATCGATCCTGCCGCGGCATTTCGCCGCGCCCACCAGGAGACCCCGGACATGTCGCGTCACGCCGCTGCCGAACCGCTGCCCGTCGCGGACACCCCACCACGATTCGACTGGCGCGAGTGGCTCGCCTTCGCCGGCTGCGTGGTCGGCACTGCGCTGTTCGTGTCGGTGGTGCTCGGCGCACTGGTGCTGATCATCAGCACCCACGCGATCGCGCAACCCGCGGCAGCGCCCGCCGCTGCCACCTCCGCCGGCGCCGCGCCCGCCGACGCCGCGATCGAGCGGCTGCCCGACGTCGCGTCGCCCGGCAGCGCCGATCGCGCGACGCTGCTGTTCAGGACCACGCAGGGCCTGAAGGCCGCGCCGCTCGTCTCGACCGACGTGCAGGTCGACGTGACCGGGCCGGTGGTGCGCACGACGGTCACGCAGGCCTTCGACAACCCGGGCCGCGGCTGGCTCGAGGGCATCTATGCGTTCCCGCTGCCCGACGACAGCGCGGTCGACCGGCTGCAGATGCGCGTCGGCGAGCGGCTCGTCGAGGGCCGCATCCGCGAGCGCGCTGCCGCCCGCGCCGAGTACCGCGACGCCACGGCGGCCGGCAAGCGCGCGTCGATCGTCGAGCAGCAGCGGCCCAACCTGTTCACCGCGCGGGTCGCGAACATCGCACCCGGCGCGCGCATCGCGATCCGCGTCGAGTACCAGCAGGCGCTCGCGCTGAAGGACGGCGCGTGGCGACTGAGGCTGCCGACGGTGGTCGCGCCGCGCTACGACCCGGGGCGCGAGATCGTCGGCCCGGGGCCGCTGCCCGTGCTGCTGCCGGCCACGTCCGGCGCCGTGTCGCCCGTCGCGGCGACGGGCGGCGACCGGGACGCCCAGCGCATCGCCAACGCGCTGTCCGTGGCCGTGCGCCTGGACGCCGGCGTGCCGGTGACGACGCCGCGCTCGTCGACGCACGCGATCCGCGTCGAGCGCGCGGCGCCGAACCTGTACCGGATCGCGCTCGATGCGGCGGCGATCGCCGATCGGGACTTCGAGTTGCAGTGGTCGCCGTTGCCCGGCGAGCATCCGGCCGGCGCGTTCAGGGTCGAGCGGCACGAAGACCTGCACTACGGCCAGCTGATCCTCGCGCCGCCGGGCGGCGCCGGCGCCGACGTGCCGCGCATCGCGCGCGAAACGACGTTCGTGATCGACACCTCGGGCTCGATGGCCGGCACGTCGTTCGCACAGGCGCTGCGCGCGCTGCGATACGGCATCGCGCAGCTCAGGCCCGGCGACGCCTTCAACATCATCCGCTTCAGCAGCAGCCACGACAGCCTGTATGCGGCGCCGCGGCCGTTCGACGAAGCCAGCCGCCGCGAGGCGCTCGCGTGGATCGACCGCCTGCGCGCCGAGGGCGGCACCGAGATGCGCGGCGCGATCGAGCAGGCGCTCTCGGCCCCCGCGACCCCCGGACGGGTCGCGCAGGTCGTGTTCATGACCGACGGGGCCGTCGGCTACGAAGCCGAGATGCTCGCGCTGATCGAGCGCCGTCTCGGCTCGCGGCGATTCTTCACGATCGGCATCGGCTCGGCGCCGAACGGCTGGTTCATGCGCAAGGCCGCGGCCGCCGGGCGCGGCAGCTACACCTACGTCGACCGCGTCGAGGACGTCGAAGCCAGGATGGCCGAGCTCTACGCAAAGCTGGCCAGGCCGATGCTCACCGGCCTGCAGCTGCGCTTCGACGGCGCGCAGCCGATCGACCCGGTGTCGCTGCCCGGGGAACTCTACGCCGGCGAGCCGATCGTCGTGCGCGCGCGCTTCGCCCGCATGCCGGGCGCGGCGGTGGTCTCCGGCAACGTGGGGGCGATTCGCTGGGAGAGCCGCGTCGAGGCCGCGCGCGCCGAAGGCAGCGGCCTGCACGCCGCGTGGGCGCGCCAGCGCATCGAGGAACTGGGCGACGAGATCGCGCGCGCCGGCGGCGACCGGACCGAACTCGACGCGCTGCGCGCCCGCGTGCGCGACCTCGGGCTCGCGCACCACCTCGTCACCGCGTACACCAGCCTCGTCGCGGTCGACGTGACGCCAGCGCGCCCCGCCGACGCGCCGGTGCAGCCGGCGGCGGTGCCGACGCAGCTACCGGCGGGTTGGGAGCACGACGCGGTCTTCGGCCAGGGCGAGCTCGCACAGGGCGCGACGCCGGCCGCGCTTCACGTCGCCGCCGGCATGCTGCTGCTCGCGCTCGCTTCGCTGCCCTGGTTGAGGTCGCGGCTGGCGACCTCGCCCGCCCGCGCGGCGGCACGCGAGCGCGCGCACGCGCGCGCGGCGGCGGCCTTCGCACGCAACGGGGTCCGGCAATGATCCAGTCGATGCGCCTGTGGCTGCTCGACCGCAGCATCGACCTGCGGCACGCGTGGCTGGCGGTCCGCCGACGGCTCGGCGCGCCGCGGCTCGTGGTGGCCGCGTTGGTGGCTGCCGGCCTGTGGCAGGTCGGTACCGGGCTGTACATGCACGCGAAAGCCTGGCTCGCGCAGGCGCTGATCGAGCAGGCCTGGCAGCACAACCGCGAACAGGGGCGCGCGTCGTCGCGCCCCTGGGCGTGGGCCGACACGACCGCCGTCGCGCGGATCACGTTCGTCGAGCAGGCGCGCTCGATGGTCGTGCTCGAAGGCGACGCCGGACGGGTGCTGGCCTTCGGGCCGGGGCATCGCAGCGGCACCGGGCTGCCCGGCGGCGCAGGCAACAGCGTGGTCAGCGGCCATCGCGACACCCACTTCCGCATCCTCGAACGGGTGTCCGCGGGGCAACGCATCGAGGTCGAACGTCTCGACGGGCGAAGCCGGACCTATCGGGTGAGCGGAGCGCGCATCGTCGATGCCCGCGACCTCGGTGTCGCCGCCGACCGCGGCCGCGACGAGCTCACGCTGGTGACCTGCTGGCCGTTCGACGCCGTCGCGCCCGGCGGCCCGCTTCGCTACGTCGTGTCCGCGCTCGCCGAGGACCGTCCCTGAGGCGACGCTCCGCAGCAGGCCTTGAACTTGCGGCCACTGCCGCACGGGCAGGGCTCGTTGCGACCGACCTTGGGCTGCTCGCGGCGCACCGTCTCGACCCGCATCGCCCGAGGCGTCGTGCCCGCCTG
>CALMSQ010000184.1:0-4286 GCA_937872345.1 uncultured Burkholderiales bacterium
ACCTGCCAGGCGTGGATCTGCCGCCGCAGATCGAGTTCGCCGACGATGCCGCCGCGGCGTGCCGATGGCTCGACGCCGCGGGTTCGCTCGCGGTGGTGGCGACGCCCGTGGCCGGGCTGCGCGACACGCTGCGCGCGCTCGATGCCGCGCTGCCCGGCGCATCGGCCGGCGTGGTCTGGCTCTGCAAGGGCATCGAGGCCGCGACGGGGCGGCTCCCGCACGAAGTCGCGGCCGACGAGTTGCGCCGGCACGCGGCGGGGGTGCTGTCGGGGCCGAGCTTCGCGCAGGAAGTCGCAGCCGGGCTTCCGGTCGCCCTGACCATCGCATCGAGCTCGCCGGCGCTGCAGGCTGCGACCGTCGACGCCTTCCACCATGGTCCGGCACGCATCTACCGAAGCGACGACGTCGTCGGCGTCGAACTCGGCGGCGCGCTGAAGAACGTCATGGCCATCGCGGCCGGAATCTGCGACGGACTCGCGCTCGGCCAGAATGCGCGCGCGGCACTGATCACGCGCGGCCTCGCCGAAACCGTTCGACTCGGCACGGCGATGGGCGCACGCGCCGAGACGTTCATGGGGCTGACGGGCCTCGGCGACCTGGTGCTCACCTGCACCGGCGACCTGTCGCGCAACCGGCAGGTCGGACTGGCGCTGGCAGCCGGCGAGTCGCTCGCCGCGATCGTCGCACGACTCGGCCACGTGGCCGAGGGCGTGCACTGCGCGCAGGCCGCCGAGACGCTCGCGCGCAGGCACGGCGTCGACATGCCGATCGTGTCGGCGGTCAATGCCGTCCTGGCCGGGCGCCACAGCGCACGCGATGCGGTGCTGGCGCTTCTGTCGCGCGAGCCGCGCAACGAAAACGACCGGACGACATGAGCGGCACGATCGCGCCCGCGGGCGACCGGAAGTGGATCTGCGTCTTCTGCGGTGCCAAGGCCGGGGCCGATCCCAAGTACGTGCAGGCCGCGCGCGAGACCGGCCGCGCGATCGCCTCGCGCGGCTGGGGGCTGGTGTTCGGCGGTGGCCGGGTCGGGTTGATGGCGGCCGTGGCCGACGCGGCGCTCGCTGCGGGTGGCGAGGTGATCGGCGTCATCCCGCGCGCGCTGCTGGCCCGCGAGCCGGGCCACCCGGGCGTCACGCGTCTCGAGATCGTGTCGGACATGGCGGTGCGCAAGCAGCGGATGATCGAGCTGTCCGACGCCTTCGTCACGCTGCCGGGCGGCCTGGGCACTCTCGACGAGCTGTTCGAGGTGCTCACGCTGCGCCAGATCCGCCAGCACGCGAAGCCCATCGCGCTGTACAACCAGGACGGCTATTTCGACACCCTGGTGGCGGCCTGCCGCGAGTTCGTCGCGCGGGGCTTCGTGCTTCCCGGCGACATCGACTTCCTGATCGACGCGCCGCGCATCGAAGTGCTGCTCGACCGGCTGTTCACGGCCTGAGCGCGTCGCCCGGCTCAACGTCGGCGGCACCTTCGAAGCCGGCCTGCCGCCAGGCCTCGAATACCGTGACCGCGACCGCGTTCGACAGGTTCAGGCTGCGGTTGTCCGGGCGCATCGGCAGGCGCAGGCGCTGCGCCGGGGCGAACTGTCCGAGGATCTCGTCGGGCAGCCCGCGCGTCTCGGAGCCGAACACCAGGTAGTCGCCGCGCTCGAAGGCGACGTCGGTCGGGCGTCGCTCGCCGCGCGTGGTGAGCGCGAACAGGCGGCGCGGCCGCTCGCGGGCCAGGAACGCCTGCCAGCTCTCGTGCACGCGGATCGCCGCGAATTCCCGGTAATCGAGGCCGGCGCGGCGAAGCTTCGCCGAGTCGAGCGAGAAGCCGAGCGGTTCGACCAGGTGCAGTTGCGCGCCGGTGTTCGCGCACAGCCGGATCACGTTGCCGGTGTTCGGCGGTATCTCAGGATGGACCAGGACGACGTTGACGATCGCGGCTTGCATCGGATTGCGGGGTGCGGGCGACGACACAGTTAATCACAGGCCCGCTCCCGGCATCCCGCAGCGCCTCGGCAGCGGCGCGCAGCGTCGCGCCGGTGGTCATGACGTCGTCGACGACGATCACCGCGTGCCCTGCGAGCGGGCGCGGCGTCGCGAACGCGCCGGCGAGCGCCGAGCGGCGCTCGGCCGCATGCAGCGTCGCGGCCGGCGCGCCGCTGCGCGTGCGCAGCAGCAGCCGATGGTCGAGCGGCAAGCGCTGCGCGCGCGCGAGCGCCCGCGCGATCTCGAGCGACTGGTTGAAGCCGCGCTCGGCAAGCCGGGCGGTGGACAGCGGAATCGCGGTGACGAGCGGCGGCGGGTGGCGGGCCCAGGCGAAAGCAAGGCGTTGCGCCAGCGCGCGCCCGAGCGGGCGCGCGAGCGACGCGTCGCGCCCGAACTTCAGCGCGTGCACGAGCCGATCGAGCGGCGCAGCGTAGTCGGCGAGCACCACGGTGGCCGCGAATGCAGGCGGGTCGTCCTCGCAGGCGGCGCAACGAGCGGGCGCTGCGCCGCCCCGACCGGGCAGGACGAGCCCGCAGCACGGGCAGCGCGCGGCCCGCACGCCGGGCAGCGCCGCCTCGCAGTCGTCGCACAGCCGGTCGCCGCGCGGACGGTCGCAGACGATGCACGAGGCGGGCAGCCATGCGTCGAGCAGCCCGGATGCGGCGCACCGCAGCCGGCCAGCGAGGCCGCCGCCGGGCGAGACCCTGCTGGTCGCGTTCATCGCGCCCATTGGACCCGATCGCAGACCTATACTGCGCGCCATGCTTGGTGCGTCCGACCTAGACCCGTTGGCTGTGCGACGGCAGTACTCGCGCCGCGCCGCCTCGCCGGGGCGCGCGGACTTCCTGTTCGCCGAGATCGAGTCGCGCATGCTCGAGCGGCTCGACGTCGTGAGGATCTCCCCGCAAAGCGTGATCGACGTCGGCTGCGGGGCCGGTCGCGGCCTGCTCGCGCTGAAGAAGCGCTATCCGGCGGCGGAACTGACCGGCCTTGATTCGGCGCCCGGCATGGCGCGCGCGGCGCGCGACGCGCTCGCGCCGCCGGCCCGCGGCTTCTTCGCGCGCCTGCGTGGCGATGCCGCGAAGCCGGTCGCCCACGTGGTGGCGGCCGACGCGAATGCGCTGCCGCTCGCCGACGCCAGCGTCGACCTGATCTGGTCGAACCTCGCGCTGCACTGGTTCGACGCCCCCGAGCGCGCGCTCGCCGAGTGGTACCGGGTCTCGCGGCCCGGCGCGCTGCTGGACTTCTCGTTCTTCGGGGTCGACACGCTCGCCGAGTTGCGCGCGCTGGGCGCGCGCACGATGACGTTCCACGACCTGCACGACGTCGGCGATCTCGTCGGCGCCGCGGGCTTCGCCGAGCCGGTGATGGACAGCGAGCGGCTCACGCTCTCGTGGGCCAGTGCAGAGGCGATGCTCGGCGACCTGCGCGCGATCGGCGGCAATGCGTTGCGCGGCCGCTTCCGCGGGCTGCTCGGACGCGGGCATCGCGACGCGTGGCTGCGCGCGCTCGAGTCGTTGCGCCGAACAGACGGGCGCTTGCATGCGACGATCGAGGTGGTGTACGGGCACGCCTGGTGTCCCGAGCGAAAGCGCCGCTCCGACGGACTGTCCCCGGTGGAGTTCGTGCCCCGTCGCGACATCGGTACAAACCCTCGTCGCGAGTGATCGATTGCGGGTCATTTGCTGGCGTGACGCGGCGGCCTCTATAATCCGGGGCCGCGACAAAAGCAATGATGCCGAGCAAGCTGCGACGCGTGCCATGGCGTACCGGTGGAAGTATGTGGCCGAGCCCGACCGGCATCAGTGGGTGCTCAAGCGGAACTGCGCGCTCACGCCGCGCCAGCTCGCCGGCTGGTTCGGCACCCTGGCGCTGTTCTCGCTGCTGATCGCCGGGGTGCTGGCTTCCAGGGGCGCCTGGGTCGTGGTTCCGTTCACGCTGGTCGAGGTGAGCGCGCTGGCGGTGGCGTTCGTCGTCTACGGGCGCCATGCCGGCGACTGCGAGCGGATCGTCGCGACGCGCGAGCGCCTGACGGTCGAGAGGTTCACCGGCGCGAGGCTCGACCGGGTCGAGCGCGAGCCGGGGCGGGTTCGGATCGAGTACGGTGGATCGTCGCGCGAGCCGATCCGGCTGGTGACGGGGCGCGACGAGATCGCGATCGGCAGGTTCGTGCCGGACGATCGCAAGGCTGAACTGGTACGCGAATTGCGCGGCGCGCTCGCCGGATGGCGATCGGGCTGACGGGATCGAAGAACGAGGATTGGCGGGGATGGTCAGAATGAAACTGAAGCGGATGGCCGACGGTCTGGC
>CALMSQ010000185.1:0-5205 GCA_937872345.1 uncultured Burkholderiales bacterium
GCGGTGGGCACCGACGCCGACCCGGTCATGCTCGAGATCTTCAACAACCTGTTCATGTCGATCGCCGAACAGATGGGCTACCGGCTGCAGAACACCGCGCACTCGGTGAACATCAAGGAGCGGCTCGACTTCTCGTGTGCGGTGTTCGATCGCGACGGCAACCTGGTGGCCAACGCTCCGCACATGCCGGTGCACCTGGGCTCGATGGGCGCGAGCGTGCGCGCGATCATCGACGCGCATGCGGGCCCGCAGGCGCGCTCGCGCGGCGCGGCGCCGCTCGAGCCGGGCGACGTCTACGTGCTGAACGACCCGTATGCAGGCGGCACCCACCTGCCCGACGTCACCGTCATCACGCCGGTCTTCGACGCCGCGGGCCACGAGATCCTGTTCTACGTCGGCTCGCGCGGCCACCACGCCGACATCGGCGGGACGACGCCGGGTTCGATGCCCCCGGGCAGCGCGCACATCGAGGAAGAAGGCGTCTTGCTGACCGACTTCCCGCTCGTGCGAGCGGGCCGGCTGCGGGAGGCCGAGCTGCGCGAGGCGCTGGCCTCGGCTCGCTACCCGGCGCGCAACCCCGAACAGAACCTGGCCGACCTGCGTGCGCAGGTGGCGGCCAACGAAAAGGGGCGCGAGGAGCTGCTGAAGATGGTGCAGCACTTCGGGCTCGACGTCGTGCGCGCGTACATGGCGCACGTGCAGGACAACGCCGAGGCTTCGGTGCGCCGGGTCATCGGCGCGCTGAAGGACGGGGCGTTCGAGTTGCCGCTGGACAATGGCGCGGTGATCCGCGCCCGCATCGCGGTCGACCGCGCGCGGCAGTCCGCGACGATCGACTTCGGCGGCACCTCGGCGCAGCAGCCCAACAACTTCAACGCGCCGCACGCGGTGACGATGGCTGCGGTGCTCTACGTGTTCCGCACGCTGGTCGACGACGAGATCCCGATGAATGCCGGGTGCCTGAAGCCGATCGACGTCGTCGTCCCGGAGGGTTCGATGCTCAATCCGCGCTACCCGGCGGCCGTGGTGGCGGGCAACGTCGAGACCTCGCAGTGCATCACCAACTGCCTGTACGGCGCGCTGGGCGTGATGGCATCGGGCGCCCCGACGATGAGCAACTTCACTTTCGGCAACGATCGCTACCAGTACTACGAGACCATCTCGGGCGGTTCCGGCGCGGGCGGGCAGTTCGACGAGTCCGGCCGCCTCGTCGGCGGGTTCGACGGCACTGCGCTGGTCCAGACGCACATGACCAATTCGCGGCTGACCGACCCCGAGATCCTCGAGCTGCGCTTCCCGGTGCGGCTCGACAGCTACGAGATCCGTCCGGGATCGGGCGGGGCGGGGCGCTGGCGCGGCGGCGACGGGGGCACGCGGCGCATCCGCTTCCTCGAGCCGATGACCGCGTCGATTCTCGCCAACGGACGTGTTCATCCGGCGTTCGGCGCTGCCGGTGGCGCGCCGGGCGCGCCCGGCGCCGACTACGTCGTGCGCGCCGACGGCCGCGTCGACCGCCTTCGCCACGCCGATCGCGCGGAACTCGAGGCCGGCGACGTCTTCGTCGTGGAAACCCCGGGCGGCGGGGGCTTCGGCGCACCCTGACCCGGCCCTCGCGCCGCAGGCGGGCGGCGCCGCCGGGGCTCGGCCTTGTCGGGGGGCGCAGCCGGGGCACCCCCTTTATAATGACGGGTTCACCCAGCGCGTGCGGCCGCCCATCGCGCCGTGCGCGCATCACTCACACCGCGACCGCCCCATGCCCGCGTACCTGATGCTTGCTGGACAGCCCGCGCTGTCCGAGTTCCGCCTTGGACGCCTGCTCGAGCAGCTGCGCCGCATCGACGTGCGCGCGGTCGGACTCGACGCGCGCTTCGTCTACGCGGTCTGGAGCGACCAGCCGCTCACCGTCGACGGGCAGGCGCGGCTCGCGGCGCTGCTCGAGGTCGCAGTCGACGCGGCGACCCCGGCGGGCCAGCCGATCTGGGTCGTGCCGCGGCTAGGCACCGTGTCGCCGTGGGCCAGCAAGGCCACCGACATCGCGCACAACTGCGGGATGACCGGCGTGCGGCGCATCGAGCGCGGCATCGAATTTCGCGTCGAAGCCCGCAGCGGCCTGCTGGCTGGCCTGGTCGGCGGCAAGCAGTTCGAACCGACGGAGCTCGCTGCGCTCGCTGCGCCCCTTCACGACCGGATGACCGAGACGGCGCTGCTCGACGCTCCCGACCCGGCCGCCATCTTCACGTCGCTGCCGGGCAAGCCGATGCAGCACGTCGCGATCGGACGCGAGGGGCGCGCCGCGCTCGAGGCGGCCAATCGCGAACTGGGACTCGCCCTGTCCGCCGACGAGATCGACTACCTGCTCGAGGCGTTCGTGCGCGCCGGACGCGACCCGACCGACGTCGAGCTGATGATGTTCGCGCAGGCCAACTCCGAGCACTGCCGGCACAAGATCTTCAACGCGAGCTGGACGATCGACGGCGTGCAGCGCGAGGAGACGCTGTTCGGCATGATCCGCACCACGCACGCGGCGCATCCGGCGGGCACGATCGTCGCGTACGCCGACAACTCGGCGATCCTCGAGGGAGGCACCGCCCGGAGGTTCCATCCGGTGCTGGCCGGCAACGGGCTCTATCGCGCCAGCGAGCGGCTGACGCACGCGCTGCTGAAGGTCGAGACGCACAATCACCCCACCGCGATCTCGCCGTTCCCCGGCGCCGCCACCGGCGCCGGCGGCGAGATCCGCGACGAGGGCGCGACCGGCCGTGGCGCCAGGCCGAGGTTCGGGCTCACCGGCTTCACGGTGTCGAACCTGCGCATCGAGGGCTTCGAACAACCCTGGGAGAACGCGCGCGACGCCACTGCGCCCGCGGACCCGACGGCGGGCGAGGCGACGCCTTACGGCATGCCGTCGCGCATCGCCACGCCGCTGCAGATCATGATCGAGGGGCCGATCGGCGGCGCCGCGTTCAACAACGAGTTCGGCCGGCCGAGCCTGCTCGGGTATTTCCGCACCTACGAGCAGAACGTCGCGGGCACCGTGCGCGGTTATCACAAGCCGATCATGATCGCGGGCGGCGTCGGCAGCGTCGATGCGGCGCACACGGCGAAGCTCGACCTGCCGCCGGGCACGCTGCTGATCCAGCTCGGCGGCCCGGGGATGCGCATCGGCGTCGGCGGCGGCGCCGCGTCGAGCATGGGGGCGGGCACCAACACCGCCGAGCTCGATTTCGATTCGGTCCAGCGTGGCAATCCCGAGATGCAGCGCCGGGCGCAGGAAGTGCTCGACCGCTGCTGGGCGATGCGCGAGGACAATCCGGTGCTGTCGATCCACGACGTCGGCGCGGGCGGCCTGTCCAACGCGTTTCCGGAGCTGGTGCACGGCGCCGGCCGCTCGGGCCACTTCGACCTCGGCAAGGTTCCGCTCGAGGCATCCGGGCTCTCGCCCGCCGAGATCTGGTGCAACGAGTCGCAGGAGCGCTACGTGCTGGCGATCGCCGCCGGGTCGCTCGCGACCTTCGATTACCTGTGCCGGCGCGAGCGCTGCCCGTACGCGGTCGTCGGCGAGGTGTCGGACGACCAGCAGCTCGTCGTCGAGGCGGCCGATGCCGACGGCAAGCCGCTGCGGCCCGTCGACATGCCGATCGAGGTGCTGCTCGGCAAGCCGCCGCGCATGCATCGCGAAGGTCGGCGGCGCGCGCGGTCGCTGCCGCCGGTCGCGGTGGCCGACCTGGACGTCGCCGACGTCGCCGGCCGCGTGCTGCGGCTGCCGGCCGTCGCGAGCAAGTCGTTCCTGGTGACCATCGGCGACCGCACCGTTGGCGGCCTGAGCGCGCGTGACCAGATGGTGGGGCCGTGGCAGGTTCCGGTGGCCGACTGCGCCGTGGGCCTGGTCGACTACGCCGGTCATCGGGGCGATGCGCTGGCGATGGGCGAGCGCACGCCGCTCGCGGTCATCGATCCGCGCGCGGCTTCGCGGATGGCCGTTGCCGAGGCGATCACGAACCTCGCGGGCGCACCGGTCGAGGCCGTCGACCGCATCAAGCTGTCGGCCAACTGGATGGCCGCCTGCGGCGATCCGGCCGAGGATGCCGACCTGTTCGACGCGGTCGACGCGTGCGCGGCGCTGTGCCGGCAACTCGGCGTGGCGATCCCGGTCGGCAAGGACTCGTTGTCGATGCGCACCGTCTGGCAGGAACGCGTCCAGGGCATGCTCGCCGAGACGTCGCTCGACAAGCAGGTGGTCGCGCCGACCTCGTTGATCGTGACGGCGTTCGCGCCGGTCACCGACGCGCGCCGCGTGCTCACGCCGCAACTCGTGCGCGGCGTCGATTCGGTGCTGATCCTGGTCGACCTGGGGATGGGACGGGCGCGCCTCGGCGGCTCGGCGCTGGCGCAGGTGACGCAGCAGGTCGGCGACCAGGCGCCCGACCTCGACGACCCCGACGCGCTGGCGCGCTTCTTCGCCGTGATCCAGCGCCTGAACGGCGAGGGCAGGCTGCTCGCCTACCACGATCGGTCCGACGGCGGGCTGTTCGCGACGGTCTGCGAGATGGCGTTCGCGGGCCGCTGCGGCGTCGCGGTCAATCTCGACCTGCTCACCATCGATCCGCACGCCGAGGACTGGGGCGACTACAAGATCCGTCCCGAGCAGGTTTCCGTGCAGCGCAACGAGCTGACGCTCGCGGCGCTGTTCAACGAGGAACTGGGGGCCGTCGTGCAGGTGCGCGCCGCCGACCGCGACGCGGTGCTGGGCGTGCTGCGCGAGGCGGGACTGTCGAAGTTCTCGCACGTGATCGGCAAGCCACAGGCGAAGGATGCGATCGAGTTCTACCGCGACGCGAAGCTCGTCTACGGCGAGTCGCGCGCCACGCTGCAGCAGGCGTGGAGCGAGACGAGCTACCGGATCGCCGCGCTGCGCGACCATCCGGAGTGCGCCGCCCAGGAGTTCGAGCGCATCGCGCGCGCCGACGACCCCGGCCTGCACCTGAGGCTCGGCTTCGATCCGGCCGAGGACATTGCCGCACCGTTCGTCGCGCGCGGAGCGCGGCCGCGCGTCGCGATCCTGCGCGAGCAGGGCGTGAACAGCCAGACCGAGATGGCAGCGGCCTTCGATCGTGCCGGGTTCGACGCCTTCGACGTCCACATGACCGACCTGATCGAGGGACGCCACAAGCTCGCCGATTTCCGCGGGCTGGTCGCCTGCGGCGG
>CALMSQ010000186.1:0-3900 GCA_937872345.1 uncultured Burkholderiales bacterium
GCGGACCCGCGGCGGATCTCGGTCCGGCTGGAGACCGACCGGCCGATCCGGTTCGACTCGAACCACCTGCGCCAGGTGATGTTCAACCTGCTCGGCAACGCGCTGCGCTATGCCTCGCAGGACGAGAGCGCCGTGCTGATCGAGTGGCGCGAGCGCGAGCCCCATCGATTAGAATTGAGAGTCGCAGACGACGGGCCCGGCCTGCCGACCGAGATGCTGGAACACGCGTTCGAACCCTTCTTCACGACCGAGAGCCGCGGCACCGGGCTCGGGTTGTACCTGGCGCGCGAGTTGTGCAACGCGAACGCTGCGACGATCCGATACGAGACCGGCGCGCCGTCGGCGCGCTACCGCAGCGCATTCGTCATCGAGCCGCAACGAAACTGATCGGGCCCCGTCGATGAAAGACTCCGCCGAGAGCCAGCCTGCGCCGGGCGCCCGCCCCGCGGGACGCCCGCCGCGCGTGCTGGTGGTCGACGACGAGGCCGACCTGCGCGAGCTGCTCGAGCTCACGCTGGTCGGCATGGGGCTGGACGTCGATTGCGCGGGCAGCCTCGCCGAGGCCGACGCGCTGCTCGAGCGCCAGGCCTACGCGTTGTGCCTCACCGACATGCGGCTGCCCGACGGCGACGGCCTGGCGCTGGTCGCGGGCATGAACCGCCGCTTCCCGCAGACGCCGGTGGCCGTGATCACCGCCTATGGCAGCGCCGAGAACGCGGTTGCGGCGCTCAAGGCGGGCGCCTTCGACTACCTCGCCAAGCCGGTGGCGCTCGATGCACTGCGCAGCCTCGTGCGCTCGGCCATCCAGCTGCCCGCGCAGCAGCCCGCGGCGCGCGGCACCGAGGCGCCCGCGCCAGGCGATCCGGCCTGGCAACTGCTGGGCGAATCGGCGGCGATGCGGGAAGTGCGTGCGCAGATCCAGCGGCTCGCGCGCAGCATGGCGCCGGTGTCGATCACCGGCGAGTCCGGCTCGGGCAAGGAGCTCGCGGCGCGCCTGATCCACCAGTCGGGTCCGCGTGCCGGGCAGCCGTTCGTCGCGGTCAACTGCGGCGCCATCCCCGAGGCGCTGATGGAGGCCGAGTTCTTCGGTCACCGCAAGGGCGCGTTCACCGGCGCCGACCACGATCGCGACGGCTTCTTCCAGGCCGCCAGCGGCGGCACGCTGTTCCTGGACGAGGTCGCCGACCTGCCGCTGGCGATGCAGGTCAAGCTGTTGCGCGCGATCCAGGAGAAGCGCGTGCGCAAGGTGGGCGCCACGGTCGAGGAGGCGGTCGACGTGCGCATCATCAGCGCGACGCACCAGGACCTCGCCCAGTGCGTCGCGTCGGGGCGCTTTCGGCAGGACCTCTTCTATCGACTGAACGTCATCGAGCTGAAGCTGCCGGCGCTGCGCGAGCGCCTCGAGGACATCCCGTCGCTCGCCGAGGCGATCCTCGCGCGGCTTGCCGCACGCGCAGGCATGGCGCGTGCGCCGAAGCTCGCGTCGGTCACGGTGCGCTACCTGCAGAGCTATCACTTCCCCGGCAACGTTCGCGAGCTCGAGAACATGCTCGAGCGGGCGCTGGCCTTCTCCAACGGCGAGGTCGTCAACGTCGAAGACCTCGGCCTGAAGCCGACCGTCTCGGACGCCGACGAGAACGAGCGCGCCGAGCCCGTGGGCGAGCCCGAATCGCACGCGGCGCCGGCGGCGGCCGAGCGGCGGCCCGTGCGCGTCTCCGAGGACGGCATCCCCGAGTCGCTTCCCGACTACCTCGACCAGATCGAACGCGACACGATCCAGCGCGCACTCGAGAAGACGCGCTACAACCGCACCGCGGCGGCGCGCCTGCTCGGCATCACCTTCCGTGCGCTGCGCTACCGGATGCAGCGCCTCGGGCTGAGCTAGTGCCCCGCGGAGCGGCCCGCTGATGCCGTCCGCGCCGCAGGCGCCGGGATGGCTCGCCTGCGCACGGCGCGTGCCGTCGCCGAACTTCGACGAGCGCCCCGACGGGGTCGCGGTCGACCTGCTCGTCGTGCACCACATCAGCCTGCCTGCGGGAAGCTTTCGCGGCGACGCGATCGAGCGCCTGTTCACCAATCGACTCGATCCGCGCGCGGATCCGTCGTTCGAAGCGCTGCGCGAGCTTCGTGTGTCCGCGCATTTCCTGATCCGGCGGCGCGGCGAGTTGCTGCAGTTCGTCGCCACCGATGCCCGGGCCTGGCACGCCGGCGCGTCGCGCTTCATGGAGCGCGAGCGCTGCAACGATTTCTCGCTGGGCGTCGAGCTCGAGGGCGACGGCGAGCACCGTTTCACCGAGCCGCAGTATCGGCGCTTCGCCCGGCTCGTCGCGATGCTGCGCGAGCGACATCCGTTGCGCTGGATCGCCGGGCACAGCGACATCGCACCCGGACGCAAGCACGATCCGGGGCCGCGGTTCGACTGGGCGCGCGTGCTCGCGTTGCCCGAGACGAGAGGCCTCGTTCGGCCTTTCTGATTGCGCGTCGCGATCACGGCGCGATGGTGCACTGCGATTTCGCGCGCCGCCGCGCCGTCGCGAAATTCATACTTGCCGCATCGGTGACACGCCACTAGAATTGGGCCGAAACAGGTTCAGGACCCCATATCTAGTGGTCGCGAACGCCTGACCGGATCGCCCGCACGGCGGCGACCCGACTCTCCCTGGTTCCGCCGCGGCGGGACCCCGACAACGACTCTCCGGAGGAAGCACGCATGTCATGGGTCGCCGAAAACGCGCATTCGACCCCGATCAACCCGTTGCCGCACGCGGGCGCGGCTGATCCGGTTTCCGCCGTCGCAACGGCTGCCTACGCCGACTACAAGGTCATCCGGCGCAACGGTGCGGTCGTCGGCTTCGAGCCGTCGAAGATCGCGATCGCGATGACCAAGGCCTTTCTCGCGGTCAACGGCGGCCAGGGGGCGGCGTCGGCGCGCGTTCGCGAGCTCGTCGAGCAGCTCACGCAATCGGTTGTCGGCGCGCTGCTGCGCGGCAAGCCCGGTGGCGCGACGTTCCACATCGAGGACATCCAGGACCACGTCGAGCTCGCGCTGATGCGCTCGGGCGAGCACGAGGTGGCGCGCGCCTACGTGCTGTATCGCGAGCGCCGTGCCCAGGAGCGCGCGGCGAAGCTGCGCGAGCGCGACGAAGCCGAGCGGCCCGCGCTGCACGTGGTCGAGGCGGGCGTTCGCAAGCCGCTCGACCTCGCGGCGCTGCGGGCGCTGATCGACTCGGCCTGCGTCGGGTTGGGCGACTTCGTCGCGACCGACGCGGTGCTCGGCGACACCGTCAAGAACCTCTACGACGGGGTGCCGATCGAGGAGGTGCACAAGTCCGCGATCCTCTCGGCTCGCGCGCTGATCGAGAAAGACCCCGCCTACAGCCAGGTCACCGCGCGGCTGCTGCTGCACACGGTGCGCCGCGAGGTGCTGGGCGAAGAAGTGCCGCAGGCCGAAATGTCGACCCGCTACGCCGAATACTTCCCGCGCTTCGTGCGCCGCGGCGTCGACGCGGGGCTGCTCGACCAGGCGCTGCTGCAGTACGACCTGAAGCGGCTCGGCGACGCGCTGGTGGCCGACCGCGACCTGCAGTTCGGCTACCTGGGCCTGCAGACGCTCTACGACCGCTATTTCCTGCACGTCGACGAGACGCGCATCGAACTGCCGCAGGCGTTCTTCATGCGCGTCGCGATGGGGCTGGCGCTCAACGAGATCGACCGCGAGGCGCGTGCGATCGAGTTCTACGAGCTGCTGTCGAAGTTCGACTTCATGAGCTCCACGCCGACGCTGTTCAACTCGGGCACCCACCGCTCGCAGCTGTCGTCGTGCTACCTCACCACCGTCTCCGACGACCTCGACGGCATCTACGAGGCGATCAAGGAGAACGCGCTGCTGGCCAAGTACGC
>CALMSQ010000187.1:0-7215 GCA_937872345.1 uncultured Burkholderiales bacterium
TCCGAGTCGCATCGCCACATCGATCCGCAAACCCAGGACTTGATTACTCTTGACGATTGCGACCATACGAGGGCCTGCAAACCTACCCTAGCGCGCCGCGCCGGCGCCCGGCCCGGAGGAGGGCGCGCGCGGCGACAGGCCACGCGCCCGTGCGCGGTGTTCCCACGGCGGCAGCGGGTCGGGGTCACGCCATAGTCCGAGGCCGCGCAGCCGCGCCTGGCGCTCGGCCTGCGCGTAGCGTCGCCGTACCGCGGGCGTGAGGTCGGCGTCGTAGCGCACGAAGTGCCAGGCCAGTCCGGCACGAAGCTGGGCCAGGCCGGCATCCCGATCGGCGACGAACACGCGGCCGACCAGCCGATCGAACGGATCGGTCTTGATCACGTCGATGCGGACCTCGCGATCGTCGAGTCGCTCGAGCAGCGCGCGGCGCGACACGTCGGCGTACGGCTGGCCCTTCTCGGGCGCGTCGATGCCGGCGATCCGCACGCCGCGAACGCCCGCACCGGGCAAGCGCACCAGCAGCGAGTCGCCGTCGAGCACGCGCACGACGTGGCCGTCGATCGGAGCGGCCGCAGGCGCGGCAAGGCCGATGGTCAGCGCACCGGCGAAGGCGAGCGCGCCCGCCATCGTGCGTGTCATCGCGCGTGTCCAACCCGGCGCGCGCGCCCTGCGCGCGGTGCGCGCGCCCCGGTCGTTGATGGGGATCAACCCGTCGCGCGACGCTCGCATCGACAATCGCGGGCAATCGCAACGGAGAATCGCATGAACGTCGGAAATGCCTGCACGCGCGAGGTCGTCACCTGCCTCGCTGCCACCTCGCTCGCCGAGGTCGCCAGCCGGATGCGCGACCGGCACGTCGGCGCGGTGGTCGTCGTCGACGACGAGAAGCGCCGTCGGCCCATCGGGGTCGTCACCGATCGCGACATCGTGATCGAGATCGTCGCCACCGGCCTCGACGCCAACACGATCACGGCCGGCGACGTGATGCTCGACGGCCTCGTGACGGTCACCGAGGACAGCGGGCCGCTGGAGGCCGCGCGCGCGATGCGCTCGCGCGGCGTGCGCCGGCTGCCCGTCGTGGACCGCGACGGCGCCCTCGCGGGCATCGTCACGCTGGACGATCTGGTGCACCTGTTGTCGACCGAGATGGGGCATCTGGCCCGGTTGGTCGAGCGTCAGCCCAAGCGCGAGGCGCAGAAGCGTCCGTGACGCGGTTGCGGCGGTCGTAGCCCGATGCCGGGCTGTCCGCCGCGCTGGCCGGCGCGCGCATCGCTCGCCACAGCGAGGCGACCGTCGCCGCGCGAAGCCCGAAGCGCCAGCCGACGCGCAGCATGCCGATCAGGTGTCGGCCGCGACGGCTCGCGACCAGCCCGGTGGCCGACAGCGCCAGCAGCCCGAGCGCGAGCGGGTGCTGGCGCACGCGGCGCACGCGCTCGACGGTGGCATCGATGCGCTCGAGGGTGGGCGCCAGGCGTTGCCAGCGCGCCGCCAGCGCGTCGCGCTGCAGCCCGCTGAGCGCACGCAAGCGTGCCTGGCGCTGCGCGGCGGTTTCCGGCGGCGGCGCTGTTCGGCCAGGAGATGCAGCAGCAGGGCTCACGGCAGCCTCGCAATCAGCGCAGCCGCGCGATGTCCTGCCGCAGTTCGGCGATCGTCGCGTCGAAGGGGCGCGGTCCGGCGCGCACGAGGTGCCGCAGCCAGAGCAGACACCCGATCCCGGCTGCGAGATGAACCGCACCCACCGCGGCGATCGCCGCCAGCCGGTAGGTATCCCAGAAGGCGGCGATCACCAGCACCGAGCCGAACACCAGAGCCAGCGCGAGGAACAGCAAACCCGCCAGCAGCAGGACCGCGACCAGCCGCAGTCGCTCGGCCTGCAACTCGATGTCGGCCCCGACCAGCTCGAGCCGCGTCTCGAGGATCTCGAGCAGGCCCGCGACGAGCGAGCGAACGCGCGCGAGCAGCCCGGCCCCCTCGGCCTCTGCGGAGTGGCTCATCGGCGTGCCGGGCCCGACGCGCGCGGGGCTTCAGCGCCGGCCGAGCAGCAGGCCGAGCAGCAGGCCGACACCGGCTCCGACGCCGACCGCGGTCCAGGGATTGTCGCGGACGTACTCGTCGGTCTGGCGGGCGGTGCGCCGCGCGCGCTCGAGCACCGCGTGCTCGACGTTGGCAAGCTCGGATTTCGCGATGTTGACGCTGCGCTCGAGTCGCTCGCGTGCCGCGCCGAGGTGCTCGCCACCCTGCTTCGAGGCCGCCCGCAGCATGTCCTCGGCGTCGCTCACGAGGTTGCGCATCTCGTGAGCCAGTTTTTCGCGCGCCGCTTCGACTCTTGCGCTCGCGTCCATGGTCGGATTCTCCGTATCGGGGGATGGATTCATGATCGGCTCATCGGAACACGAGCACGGGGATGCTCGAATGCGTGAGCACCTTGTTGGTTTCGCTGCCGAGCACCAGGGCGCTCAGGCCGCGGCGGCCGTGCGAGGACATGAAGATGAGGTCGCACCCTTTCTCGCGCGCGACATCGATGATCGCGCGGTACGGCTGCGTGTGGCGCACCGACGCCGTCTCGCACTGGACGCCGGCGGTCTTCGCCGCCTGCGCGGCCGCGTCGAGGACCGTCTTGGCCGTCTCTTCGGTGGCCTTCATGAACTCGGCGAAGGAGGCCTGCCCGGCGGCCGGGAACTCGGCGAACGCGGGCGGAATGTACTCCGGCATGACGTGCAGCGCGGTGACGCGCGCTCCGGTTTCCTTGGCGAACTGGATCGCCCGCTCGACGGCGTCGTTCGACAGCTTGGAGCCGTCGGTCGGAACCAGCAGGTGCTTGTACATGCGGACCTCCTTCCCGGTTGATGGACTGGGTTCATTGTAGGGGTTGGCTCGCCTGACGTCATTGACGGAGCGCAACCGCGGCGGCGGCGCTGGCGGCCGGGAAGTGCGCCAGTCCGGCGGCCACGAGCAGTGCCACCGCGCTCGCCAGGAAACCGGGAGCGCTGCGGCGGGCGAGCGCGCTCCCGCCGATCCATCCCGCCATCGCGAACTTGAAGCCGATGTTGGCGACGAACGCCAGCGCGATCGCGACCACCGCCTGCTCCGCGGAAATGCTGGCGACGCCGAACAGCCGAAGGCTGCTCAGCGTCAGGGCATCGACATCGGTCAGCCCCGAGACCAGAGCGACGCCGTACAGGCCGGTTCCGCCCAGCCGCTGCGTGAGTTCGGCTGCCAGCAGCAGCACCAGCGCATAGAACGCGCCGAAGGCGACCGCCGTGCTCAATTCCGCCGGGTTGCCGACCTGCGGCGCGGCAGGCTGCGCGGGGTTGGCCGCGGCCGCAAGCCGGCGCAGGTTCGCGAGACCCACGACGAGCATCGGCGCACAGCCGGCCATCAGCGCCGGCGCGAGCTGCGGCAGCAGCGCCGGGGCGACGACCGCGCAGACCAGCGCGACACGCACGAACACCACGCTTCCCGCGAGCAGGATGACCATGGCCGAGGCGCCGGCCTCGGCAGCGTCGACGCGCGCCCGCCGGGCGAAGGTCGCCGTCGTCGCCGTCGACGAGACCAGGCCCCCCATGAGGCCCACGAGCAGCAGCCCGTGGCGCGCGCCGACCAGCCGAAGCGCCAGGTAGCCGGCCAGGCTTACGCCGGAGATCAGCACCACCATCAGCCAGATCTGGTGCGGATTGAGCGCGCCGTGCGGCCCGTAGCCGCGGTCCGGCAGCGCGGGAAGCACCACCAGGCTGAGCGCGCCGAATTGCAGGATCGAGAGCATGTCGCGCCGCGTGATCCGTGCGCTCAGGCCCTTGAGTTCCGGCTTCAGGTACAGCAGCGTCGTCGTCACGACGGCCAGCGACGCGGCGATCGTCACGAGCCCGTGCCAGACCATCGTGCCGAGGATGAAGCAGAGCAGGATCGCGATCGTGGTCGTGGTGCCCGGGTCGCCTGCGGAATCGGCGTCGCGACGCTGCGCGGCGACCGCCATCGCGCCGACCAGCAGCAGCCCGATCGCAGTCGGCCATGGGGTGCCGCCCAACTCGCCGAGCAGCGCCGAGGCGGTCCCGAACAGCGCGGTCAGCGCGAAGGTTCGCAGTCCGGCGCTCGATGCGGGGTGGCGCTCGCGTTCGAGGCCGATCAGCAGGCCGATGGCGCCGCTCGCGGCGAATGCCTTGAGCAGGCCCAGTTCGACCAGTTCCCCGAACCGGGTGGCGAGAAGCTGCTCGGCATCCATGCTGACGATTATGGCAGCAGCGCGGTCGGTCGTTACAAATCGTTACCGGTCGTTTCGGCCGTGCCATTCGCACGGCGGCCGGGGCGGATACATTCGTCTGCATACGGGAAAACCCCGAATCGCACCGATCCGATCCGCCAGCCCGGAGTTCAAAGATGCAGACCACCGTTGCCCCCGCCATCCAGCTTCGTCCGGCGATGCCCGGTATGGGCGCCGCGGCTCGAGCCGCCAGTTCGGCGCCCAGCGACATGGAGGTGCTGCTGGCGCGGGCCGGCGGCACGCGTCGGCGGGTTCGTCGCGGCGAGTACCTGTATCGGCTCGGCGCCCCGTTCCACGCGCTCTACGGCATCCGAGCAGGTTCGTTCAAGTCGGTGCTGCTCACCGAAGACGGCCGCGAGCAGGTCACTGGCTTTCACATGGGCGGCGAGGTGCTCGGACTCGACGGCATCGGCTCCGAGAGCTATGCCGGAGACGCCGTCGCGCTCGAGGACAGCGAAGTGGTCGAGATTCCGTTCGAGGAGCTCGACGCGCTGGCCTGCCGGGAGCCCGCGCTGCAGCGCGAGCTGTTCCGCATGCTCGCCGGAGAGATCCAGCGCGAACGTTCGCTGATGCTGCTGCTCGGGTCGATGCGCGCCGAGGAAAGGCTGGCGGCGTTCCTGATCAATCTTTCGCAGCGGCTGTGCGCGCGGGGGTTCTCGGCCCACCGGTTCCTGCTGCGCATGACCCGCGAAGAGATCGGCAGCCTGCTGGGCCTGAAGCTCGAGACGGTCAGCCGGATCCTGTCGCGCTTCCAGGTCGAAGGGCTGATCGGCGTGCGCAACCGCGAGGTCGAGATCGTGTCGATGCAGTCCCTGCGCGCCGTGATCGGTCGCGGCGACGCGCGGCGCGAGCGCGAGGCGGCCTAGCGGTCGTTGGGTGGATGGCGCGCCTCGACGGGCGCGCCGGGTCGGTCATTCGTCGTCCGCTGCCGCGGCGTCGGGGTCGTCGCCGGTGCCATCGAGCGCTCGACGCAGCATCCGCGCCAGTTGGTCGATCCGGTAGGGCTTCGACAGCAGTTCCACGTTCTGGCCGAGATCTTCGCGCCAGGGCAGGGCATCGCGCGCGTAGCCCGACGCGAACGCGACGCGCAGCTGCGGCCAGCGCGCCAGCGCCTCGCGCGCAAGCGCCGGCCCGCTGATGTCGCCGCGCAGGACGATGTCGCTGAAGAGCAGGTCGATGCCGGGCTCGCGCTCGAGTTGCGCCAGCGCGCCGGGCGCGTCGGCCGCTTCGAGCACCCGATAGCCGAGCCTGCGCAGGAACGCCGTCGCGACTTCGCGGACTTCCTCGTCGTCCTCGACCACCAGCACGGTTTCGTTGCCGCCGCGATAGGCGGGATCGACGCCGAACGCGGCCGGCGGCAGCGCCTCGGCCTCGTCGACCGGCAGGTACAGGCTGATCGTCGTGCCGAGGCCGGGCGCACTCGTCGCCTGGACGTGTCCGCCCGACTGCTTGGCGAAGCCGTAGACGAGGCTCAGCCCGAGACCGCTTCCTTTGCCGCTGTCCTTCGTCGTGAAGAACGGTTCGAATGCGTGCGCGAGCACTTCGGGGCTCATCCCGGTGCCGGTATCGGCGACCGAGATCAGCAGGTACCGCCCGGGGGTGAGCCCGTCGGCGCGAGCGACGAGGCCGGCGTCGACGCTGGCCAGCGTCGCGGAGAGCGTCAGCGTTCCGCCGCCCGGCATGGCGTCGCGCGCGTTGACGGCGAGGTTGAGCAACGCGGTGTCGAGCATGCCCGGGTCGGCCTTGACCGGCGGCAGTCCGTCGTCGACGACCGAGCGCACGTCGATGTTGGCGCCCAGCGTGCGCCGGAGGATGTCGGCCAGCGACGCCAGCAGCTGCCGCACGTCGATCGCGCGCGGCTGCAGCGTCTGCCTGCGGGCGAAGGCGAGCAGCTTGCGCGTCAGGTCGGCTCCGCGCCCGGTCGCGCGCAGCGCGGCCTTCACCAGGTTCGCAGAAAGCGCGTCGGACGCGACGCGCTCCTCGAGCATCTGCAGGTTGCCCGAGACGACCGTGAGCAGGTTGTTGAAGTCGTGAGCCACGCCTCCGGTGAGTTGTCCGAGCGCCTCCAGGCGCTGCGACTGGAACAGCTGCTCCTCGGTGCGCGACCGCTGCATCGCCGCGCCGATCGTGTTGGCCAGCGCCTGCAGGAAGTTCGCGTCGTCGCGGGTGAAGCTGCGGGCGCGCCGGGTGCCGGCCAGCAGCAGTCCGAGCGTGCGATCGTCACCGGGGATCGCGGCCAGCAGCGCGCTGCGCGGCACCGCGTCGGTGCCGCTTCCCGAGTCTCGCGCGCCCGGTCGGCCCAGGTCATCGACGGCCAGCGGCTGCACGATCGGCTCGGCGCCGGCACGGCAGTAGCCGGACAGTCGCTCGAGCGTGGCGGCGAGTCCCGCCGCGTCCAGGCCGTGGCTGGCGCCGACCAGCAATTGGGGCCCGGCGCTGGCGCACTGCGCCACCAGCGCGAAGTCGGCGCCGAGAAGCCGGGCGACGAGGTCGCAGGCCTCGCGCTGGATCCGGACGGTGTCCTTGCTGGCGAGCGCGAGCCGCCCGAAGTCGGCCACCGCATTCGATTGCCGGGCGCGCGCCAGCAGGTCCTGGACGCGCGCGACGTCGCTCACGTCGCGGATGTTGGCGCAGATCAGCGTCGCGTTGCCGAGCCGGAACGGGCTCAGGCTGATCTCGACCGGAAACTCGCGGCCGTCGGCGTGCTGCGCCCACAGCGCCAGGTTCATGCCCATCGGCCGCGACTCGGGCTGCTCGGCATACAGGCTGCGATGGCGTCGATGGCCTTCCCGGAACCGCTGCGGGATCAGGTCCTCGATCGGGCGGCCGACGAGCGCAGTGCCCGGGTGCCCGAACAGGCGCTCGCTCTGCTGGTTCGCAAGCCGGATCGTCCCGTCGCTGTCGACGACGATCAGCGCATCCGACGCGGTGTAGAAGATCTGCTCGTAGAGCCACGG
>CALMSQ010000188.1:0-3115 GCA_937872345.1 uncultured Burkholderiales bacterium
TCCTTGGCGGATGTCCACGCGCCTGTCGGCCCGCTATCGCGTCCGCTGCCCTGACGGGTCGATCGACGCGCGCGCGCAATCGCTCGCGATCGAGCAGTCGATCGAGATGCCGCTCGACGCGGTCCGCGATGCGCGGGTGCGCAGCGAGGTCGTCGGACAGGTGCAGTCGATTGAGCCTTCGCGAGACGCGCCCGGGCACTTCGACGTCGTGCTCGCGCTGGCCGCGGAGACGGTCGGCGACGAGCCCGGCCAGTTGATGAACATGCTCTTCGGCAACTGCTCGCTGCAGCCCGACGTCGAACTGCTCGACGTGCAGCTGCCGCCCCCGATGCTCGAGGCGCTGCCCGGCCCGCGCTTCGGCATCGACGGCTGGCGCGCCGCGGTCGGCGCCGCCGGTGCGCAGCGGCCGCTGAGCTGCACCGCGCTCAAGCCCCAGGGGCTCGCCCCCGATGCGCTCGCCGAGCTCGCCTACGCGTTCGCGCGCGCCGGCATCGACGTGATCAAGGACGACCACGGGATCGCCGACCAGTCCGCGGCGCCGTTCGCGCAGCGCGTGCCCGTGGTGCAGGCGGCGGTCGAGCGCGCCAACCGCGAGAAGGCGGGCGCGGACGGCGCGCTCGCCGGGCATCGCAGCGTCTATGCGCCCAGCCTCTCGGGCGGCCCGCGGCGACTCGGCGCGCAGTTGCGCGTCGCGCGCGACGAGGGCGTGGGCGCCGTGCTCGCGTGCCCGATGATCGTCGGCGTGCCGGCCTTCGTCGAGCTGGTGCGCGCCGAGGCCGGCGTGCCGCTGCTCGCGCACCCGGCGCTCGCCGGTCACGCGCGGATCTCCGCGCCGCTGCTGCTCGGCCGCCTGTTCCGGCTGTTCGGCGCCGACGCGACGATCTTTCCGAACTGGGGCGGGCGCTTCAGCTATCCGCGCGACGACTGCCTCGCGATCGCCGACGCGGCACGGGCGCCGATCGGTGCGCACCGGCCGGCGCTGCCGGTGCCGGCCGGCGGAATGAGCGTCGAGCGCGTCGACGAGATGCTCGACGACTACGGTCCCGACACGATGCTGCTGATCGGCGGCAACCTGCTCGCCGCCGGCGACGAGATGCCCGCGCGCGCCGCCGAATTCGCCGCGCGCGTGGCGCGCGCCTTCGTCCCCCACGAGCCCTGACCATGGCCGACTCACCGATCCGCAAGGCGCTGCCCGGCCACCGCTGGGAGCGCGTCGAGACGATGCGCTACAAGGACGAGGGTAGCGCGCCGTTTCGCGACATCACGCGTCAGGTGCTGTTCCACGAGGACGGCCTGCGCTGCGAATGGCGCTACTTCGAGATCGCGCCGGGCGGCTATTCGTCGCTCGAGCGGCACGAACACGCGCACGCGGTGATGATCCTGCGCGGACGCGGCCGCTGCCTGGTCGGCGATCGCGTCCACGCGGTCGCCGAGCGCGACCTGGTTTCGGTGCCGCCGCTCACGTGGCACCAGTTCCGCGCAGACCAGGACTCGCCGCTCGGCTTCCTGTGCCTCGTCGACAAGGAGCGCGACCGGCCGCAGTTGCCCGACGCCGCGCAGCTCGCCGAATTGCGGCGCTCGCCCGAGGTCGCCGCGTTCGTCCGCGTCGGCGACGACCGCGATGCCTGACCGCTTCGCGGGTGTCGCCGCCGAGCCGCTCGCGGCGCACGAGGGTGCGCCGCTGGTACAGCGCGCCGGCGACCTGCTGCGCATCACGCTGAACCGGCCCGCCGAGCACAACCGCCTCGATCCCGCCGACGTCGACGCGCTGCTCGCCCTCTTCGAGCGTCTGGCCGCCGACGGCGGCACGCGCGCGCTGGTCGTTACCGGCGCGGGCGAGAAGACCTTCAGCTCGGGCTACACGCTGCATGCGATCGTCGACGAGCTCGACGCGCGCTTCGAACGCATGCTCGACGCGCTGGAGACGCTGCCTTTCGTCACCATTGCCGCACTGAACGGCAGCGTCTACGGCGGTGCGACCGACCTCGCGCTGTGCTGCGACTTCCGCATCGGCTCGCCCGGCCTGAAGATGTTCATGCCGGCGGCGAAGTTCGGCCTGCACTACTATCCCGGCGGCCTGCGCCGCTACCTGACGCGCCTCGGGCTGCCGGCCGCCAGCAAGCTGATGCTGACCGCGATGACGATCGAGTCCGACGAGATGCTGCGCGTCGGCTTCCTGACCGAGATGGTGCCGCGCGAGGCGCTCGGCGCGCGCGTCGACGCGTATCTCGACCACGTCTCGCGCACCGCGCCGAAGGTAGTCGCGCAGATGAAGCGCCACCTGCACGCGATGGCGCAGGCCGGGCTCGACAGCCCGGACGGCCGCGCCACGATGGCGGCGATGGCCGCCGCATACCGCGAGAGCCTCGCCTCGGACGAGCTGCACGAGCGCCTCGCCCGGCTGCTCGAAGAGCGGCAGCGGCCGAAGTAGCCACGGAGCTCCCATGCGCCAGCACACGCCCCCCTCGAGCCAAGGTCCCGATCCGGCGCGCCGCGCGCTGCTCCGGGCAATCCCGGCGGCCACGGCGGTCGCGCTGGCAGCGCGCGGCGCCGGCGCGCAGGCCCCGCAGCCGCGCGTCACGGTGGTCGCCCGTGGCCTCGACCACCCGTGGTCGCTCGCGTTCCTGCCCGACGGCCGCATGCTGGTCACCGAGCGCCGCGGGCAGCTTCGCGTCGTGGAACCCGATGGCCGCACGTCGGCGCCGCTGGCCGGCGTGCCACAGGTGTTCGCGCGCGGCCAGGGCGGCCTGCTCGACGTCGCGCTGGGCCCCGGCTTCGCCAGCGACCGCTCGGTGTTCCTGTCCTATGCCGAGCGCACCGACGACGGCGCGCGCACCGCGGTCGCGCGCGCCGAGTTCGTCGACGGCGCCGCGCCGGCGCTGCGCGACGCGCGCACGATCTTCGCGCAACGACCCGCGGTGTCCGGCGGCAACCACTTCGGCTCGCGGCTGGTCTTCGCGCGCGACGGCACGCTGTTCGTCACGCTCGGCGACCGCTTCACGCAGCGCGATCGGGCGCAGACGCTGGACAACCACGTCGGCAAGATCGTGCGCATCCGCGCCGACGGCAGCGTGCCGCCCGACAACCCGTTCGTGGACAAGCCCGGCGCGCTGCC
>CALMSQ010000189.1:0-10276 GCA_937872345.1 uncultured Burkholderiales bacterium
CGCTTGCCGATCGCGACGACGTTCTGCGTCGCGGTGCCGACCGGCGCACCGCCGGTCGTCGCCTGGCCGGGGAAGGCGGCCCCGAAGTTCGGGTCGAACACGCCGCCCGCGGCCACGCCGCGCACCGTCAGCACGTCCAGCCCGAGCGCGCCGGCCAGGCCTGCGGACAGGCCGCCGTCGTTGCTGCCGAACAGCGTCGCGGCGGCTGCCTGCAGCGCCGCGCCCTGCCCCGCGGTGCGCACTTCGTCGAGCCCGACGCCGAGCACCAGCCACGACAGCTTCTGCGAATCGGGCACCTCCGGCGACGAGACCAGCCGCAGCCGCGGCGAGAGCACCGTCCCGGTGAGCGCGACGCCGGCCTCGACGAGCTGGTTGCGGCGCATCGCGACGATGTCGAGCACCGGGTTGTCCAACGGACCGTTGAAGACCACCTGGCCGCGTTCGATCTCCAGGCGCTGCCCGTACGCGGTGTAGGTGCCCGAACGCACGCGCACGGTACCGAACGCGCGAGGCGCCGCCGGCAGCGTGCCGCGCAGGTTCAGCGTGCCGGCGAGCACGACGTCGACGCCGCTGCCGCGCACGCGCAACTTGTCGCCCAGGTCGAGGTCGAGGTCCGCGCCGATGCGAAAGCCGCTGCTGGCCGAATCCCTGGCGTCCTGCGCGCCCTCGCCTGGCGCGGTGTGATCGACGATCACGACGTCGTCGGGCAGGCTCGGCGCGTCGCCGCCGCGCAGCTCGATCAGGCCCTCGTCCGCGCGGATGTCGCCCTTCCATTCGAAGCTCGTGCCGCTGCTGGCGATGCCGGTGTCGCCCGACAGCACCACGCGCTGGCCCGGCCCGATCGGCACCGGCAAGCGGTCGGCACGCAACGTGAATCCGCCGTGCATGCCGTCGAGCAGCAACTGGCCACTCATCGTGATCGACCCGCTCCCCGACTCGAGGCGCAACGACTCGAGGTCCAGGCGGTCGCCGTCGAAGCGCGCGGCGAGCGTGCCGTTCGACAGGCGCCAGCCGAGCGCGCGCTGCATCAGCGCGAGATCACGGCCATCGAGCGCGCCCTGCAGGCGCGGCCGCTCGACGGTGCCGCCGACCGTGCCGGCGAAGTGCAGCCGGCCGGCGACCGCCCACTCGGGTCCGATCATCCGGTTCGCGAACGCCAACGTGGGCACCCGCACGTCGACCGAGCCGTCGATCCGCCCCTGGTCCAGCCTGAGCTCCGCCTCGCCGCGGCTCTCGGCGGCGCCCTCTGCGTCGAGGCGGAACGCGAGCCGCCCGCTGGGCGAGCGCAGCGAGGTGCCGGCGAGGTCCCAGCTGCCGCGCAATCGCAGGTCCTCGAGTCGCGCGCCGCCGGGCAGGGCCTGCGCGCCCGCGAATCGCTCGGCCCAGCGCGCGACGGGCAGGCCGCTGGCCTCGCCCTGCGTGTCGAGCGCGCCGTCGCGCCAGCCGAGCCGCGCGATGCGCACGGCGCCGCCGTCGACCTCGAGCGCCGCTTCGCCGAGCGCGACCTGGTGCGCGTCGACCGACAGCGTCGCAGGAGACTGCAGGCGCACCGGGACCGGCGCTGTCGCGACGAGTTCGTCCAGGCTTGCGCTCCAGCGCCAGTCGCCGCTGCCCGTCCGCAACAGCGCGCCGTGCGCGGCCGCGCGCGCCGCGGCCTGCGGACCCGACAAGTCGAGCCGCAGCGTGTGCGCGTCGACGTCGCCGTCGACGCGCGCGCTCGCGCGCTCGAACACGCGGCCGGCCACGCGCAGCGCCTCGGCGTCCACGCGCACCGCCACGCGGCCCGCGCGCAGGTCCGGCCATTCGATCCGCCCCGTCAACGCATCGGCGCGCAGCGTGTCGCCGGCCCAGCGCAGCCGTTTGCCCTCGACGTCGGCGACGACGCCCAGCCCCGCCGTCCCGCTCCAGCCGCCGGTCAGTTCGCCGTTCGCCGTCGCCGAGCCTTCGGCGCGCGGATCGATCCGCGACAGCGCGCCCGCACGCAGCGAGAACCGCAGCCGGTCACCCGCGGCCCCGAGGCTGCCGCGCGCGTCGGCCTGCAAGTCGCCATAGGCGAGCGCGAGTGCCGCCTGCGCGATCCGCGCGCGCGAGACCTCGCCCTGCCAGCTCGCGCGTAACGGTTCGCCGTCGAGCACGCTGCGGTCGATCGCGACGCGGGTCTGCAACAGCGGGTCGGGCCACGCGACGCCCTGCGCGGCCCAGGTGCCCGTCAGTCGCCCGCGCAACCGCGAGGTCCATTGCGGCGGCAGGTCGTCGCCCCAGCGCGCCGCCCGGGCGCCCAGCACCGAGCGCAACGCGAACACGCCAGCCGGATCGAGATCGCCGAACGCGCCGTCGACGTCGATCGTCCAGGGCGCGGCCAGCGCCACGGTGCCGCGCGTGGACACGCTGCCGGCCGGCGTGTCGAGCCGCGCGCGCTCGATCCGCAGGCGCCCCGCTTCGACGCGGGCCAGTGCGGTCGCGGCGATGCCGTGACGGGCCGCGTCGGCAAGGTCGAGTTCGAACGCTGGGCCGTCGACGCTCACGGTGCCGGCCAGTCGCGTCGGGTCGAGACCACTCGCGAGTTGCGACAGGTCGACGCCGCGCAGCGCCAGCGTCGACTTCACCGCAAGCAGCGAGCGCCCGAACAGCGTCAGGCGACGCGCGAGGTCGATCGACGCCGCGCCGGCGATCGTGCCGTTGCCCGCCAGCGTAGCGCGCAGCCCGCTGAATTCGAGTTGCGTGTCCGACGCGACGAAGTCGGTGTCGATCGACACGAGCGGCAGCGCCTGCCGGTTCGCGGCGCCCGGCAGCGCATTGCGCAGCGCGAGCCGACCGGCAATCCGGCCCTCGCCGACGCGAATCGTCGCCGAGCCGCTGACGCGCGCGCGCGGCGCGTCCGCGAAGCCGAGTTGGGCGGGGTCCACGCCGTCGAGCGTCACGTCGATCGGCGCGACACGCTGTGCCGCGCTGACAGCGAACGGACGCACGCGCGTGTCCAGGCCGATCCAGACCGGGCCCGGCGGCCGCGCATCGGCTTCGGCTCCCGCAGCGGCGTCGGGCGGCAGCGCCTGGGCCGCGACGGCGAAGTCCTCCAGCGTGCCGTCGGCAAGCACCCGGATTCGCGGCAGCGTCTCCCGGCCCGCAATCCGGGCGGCCACTCGCCCGGTGAGTTCGAGCGCGAAGGGCGCGCTGTCGCCGAGCCGGCCCTGGAGCCGCGCCTCGCCCCATTGCGCCGAACTCGCCGACAGGTGGTCGATGCGGTACGTGCCGGACCGGTAGCGCCCGGAGAACCCGACGCGCTCGACGTCGAGCGCCGCGGCACCGGACGACGCAACCTGCAGGCGCCCCAGCCCGAGCGCGTCCACGGTCACGTTGAGCGGCAAGGCCAGCGACGGCGGCAAGGCCAGCGCCGCCCCGGACTCGCGCAGGCGAACCGACGCGCTGGCCACCTCGATCCGGACGAAGTGCAACTCGCGCCGCAACAGCGCAGCCGGCCGCCAGGCGACCGAGACGCCGCGCAGCTCGACGTCGCGCGCATCGTCGCGCCAGCGCAGCGACTCGACGCGCACGCCGCCCAGCAGCGTGCCGCGCGCCGCGCCGGCCTGCAGCGCGCCCCCGCTGGCGGCCGCCGCGCGCGCCAGTGCGAAGTCGACGAACGCGGTCGTCTGGCCGACCCACCACAGCGCGACGGTCACCGCGAGCAGCAACGCCGCGAGCACGATGCCGACCACGCGGGCCAGCAGCCGCAGCGGACCCGGTGCACGCGCGGCCATCAGAACGCGTATCCCACCGAGAGGTGAAGCCGCCAGCGCTTGACAGCCTCGCCGTACGCCAGGTCCAGGCTCACCGGCCCGATCGGCGAGTGCCAGCGCACGCCGGCGCCGTAGCCCCAGACCGCGCGGTAGTCGGGCCACCGATCGGCAGCGTCGCCGACGTCGATGAAAGCCGCGCCGTACCACTTCGGCGCGATCGGGTGCTGGTATTCGAGGCTGGCCAGCGCGAGCACGCGGCCACCGACGATCGCACCGGCCTCGCGCACGCCGAGCGACAGGTACTCGTAGCCGCGGATCGACTGCGTGCCGCCGGTGCGAAACAGGTTCTCGGACGGGATGTCCTGGCGCGACGTGGCCAGCACGTAGCCGGCCTCGACGAGGCCGATCAGCAGGCCGTCGCCGAGCACCGACTCCCGGGGCATCGGCCAGAATCGCATCATCCGCGTGTACAGGCGTGCGAAGCTGCGGTCGCTGCCCAGCCCGCGCGCGGCGCCCGACACCTGCGCACTGATCGAGTAGCCCGAACGCGGATCGATCACCGAGTCGAGCCGGCGACGGTTCCACGCGTAGCCCAGCGTCAGCGCGCGACGTCCGTCGTCGTCGACCGTCAGCGGCAGCGTGCGCTGCTCGATCTGGTATTGCAGCGAGACGAAGGTCTCGGTGTCCTCGGCATGCTTGCCCTGCCCGACGAACAGCGTCTGCTTGTCGGTCAGCTCGCCCTGCACGTCGAGCCGCTCGATGCGCGCCCCGGCCTGGTAGTAGTGCCCGCTGGCCTGCTGGGGCGTGCGCACGCTGGCGAACGCGCGGCGGCGCACCGCCTGCCACAACAGGCCGGACTCGAGCTGCCAGCCGCGGTCGAACAGGTTGCGGTGCTCGTAGCCGAGCAGGCCGCGCGCGCCCTCGTCGCTGCTGAAGCCGATGCCGAACATCGCGCGCTTCGTCTTGCGCTCGGTCAGCTCGACGAGCACCGGCACCGTCGTGCGCTCGGGGTCGGCCTCGACAGCGGCCAGATCGGGCAGCACGCTCACGCCGTCGAAGTACCCCGACCCCCGCAATCGCGCCTGGAAGGCGAGCAGCTCGTCGAAGCTGTACGGGTCGCCGCCGGATGCGCGCTCGCCCGGGGCCTCCTTCCAGGTCGCGAGCGCCTCGACGATCGAGCGGTCGTAGCGCTCGAGCCCCTTGACGATCATCGGGCCGAACGCCAGCCGCGGCCCGGCGTCGATGCGCAGCGCGAGCGACGCGGCGGTGAGCCGCGGATCGACTTCGGCGCGGCTCTCGACGATGCGCGCGCGCAGGAAGCCGTGCTGCTGCAGGACGTCCAGCAGCAGTCGCTTGCCCTGCTCCCACTCGGCGGTGCGGAAGAACGAGCCCTCCGGAAGCGGCCAGCGCTCGACGAGCGTCTCGCGCATCGGCTGCACCGACGAAGGCCCGTCCAGCGTCAGCTCGAACCGGTTCACCGTGGTGCGCGCGCCGGCGTCGACCACGATGCGTACGCGCGGCAGCGCACCCGCGCGGGCGTCGTCCAGCGACACCGCGACGCGACCCGAGAAGTACCCGGCGGCGCGGACGATGGCGGCAGCCTCCTCCTTCGCGCGCTCGACGAACAGCGGCAGCTGCTCGCGGTCGAATCCCGGTTCCTCGAGCCAGCGTCCGAGCAGCGTGCGCGAACGCAGCGGCGCCACCAGTTCGTCGGGCGCGTCGATTTCGAGCTCGTAGTTGGCGGCCAGCGCGGGAGCCGCGAACGCGAACGCCGCGAGCAGGAAGACGACGACGGAAGCGGCGGCGGAAGCGGCGGCCTGCAACCGGGCCATGCTTGCGCGCCGCGGGCCGGCTTCAGACCACGATGGTGGCGGCTGCGCCGGCGGGCCGAGCGACGATCTCGCCGATCCGGTGGACGGTTTCGCCGGCCGCGACGAGCATCGACTCGGCCGTCGCCGCGTCGGCGGCGCCGACGATCAAGACCAGGCCGATGCCGCAATTGAAGACGCGGTGCATCTCCGCGTCGTCGATGCCGCCGTGCCGCTGAAGCCATTCGAAGATCGGCGGCATCGACCAGGCGTCGCGGCGGAGCACCGCCTGCAGGGCATCGGGCAGCACGCGCGGCACGTTCTCGACGAGGCCGCCGCCCGTGATGTGCGCAATGCCCTTCACCGGCACCTTGCGAAGCAGCTCGAGCACCGGGCGCACGTAGATGCGCGTGGGCGCGAGCACCGCGTCGGCGAAGCGCCGGCCGTGGAAATCGTCGTTCATCTGCGGCGCGTCGATCGCGCCCCAGGCGCGCTCGATGACCCGGCGCACCAGCGAGTAGCCGTTCGAGTGCGCGCCGCTCGATGCGAGCCCGAGCACGACGTCGCCGGCGGCCACGCGCGAGCCGTCGATGATCGCCGACTTCTCGACGGCGCCGACGGCGAAGCCGGCCAGGTCGTACTCGCCGGCCGGATACATGTCGGGCATCTCGGCCGTCTCGCCGCCGATCAGCGCGCAACCGGCCTGCTCGCAACCGCGCGCGATGCCGCCGACGACGCGCGCGGCGACGTCGACGTCGAGCTTGCCGCAGGCGAAGTAGTCGAGGAAGAACAGCGGCTCGGCGCCCTGCACCAGGATGTCGTTGACGCTCATCGCGACCAGGTCGATACCGACGGTGTCGTGCCCGTCCAGCGCGAAGGCGAGCTTGAGCTTGGTGCCGACGCCGTCGGTGCCCGACACCAGCACCGGCTCGCGGTAGCGCTTCGGCACCTCGAACAACGCGCCGAATCCGCCGATGCCGGCCAGCACCCCGTCGCGCATCGTGCGGCGCGCCAGGGGCTTGATGCGGTCGACCAGCGCGTCGCCCGCGTCGATGTCGACGCCGGCGTCCCGGTAAGAAAGCGAAGAGCCTGACAGCGTGGAGCCCATGGCGACCCGATCCGTGGATGGCACGCCGGCGGCGGCCGATAGAATGACGGTCTGGACGCGCCCGGCCGGGCCGCCACCGCCTCGTCATCGATGCGATTGTAGCCGGTCGGCGCAGGCGCCCGAGGGCCCTGCGGCGCGCCTCTCAACCGCCCGGAAAGACGGTTCTCCGAACATGCCCCTGACTGCCCGCCAGCGCCAGACCGCGCTGTGGACCGTGGTCGCCGCACTGCTGGTGTGGGCGCTGGTCGCGCTCGGCCCGATCCTCACGCCCTTCGTCGCGGCCGCGATCCTCGCCTACGTGCTGGCGCCCGGCGTACGCTGGCTGCAGGCGCGCGGCATCCCGCGCACGCCGGCGGCGCTGGGGGTAATCCTGGTCGCGCTGCTGGCGCTGCTGGCGATCCTGCTGATCCTGGTGCCGATCACCCAGCAGGAGATCGCGCTGATCCGCCGCCAGTTCCCGGCGCTCGCCGCGTCGATTTCGGAGCGGCTGCTGCCGTGGCTGAACCAGACCCTCGGGCTCAGCCTGAAGCTCGACGTCGCGTCGCTGCGCGAGTGGCTGGCCGGCCAGCTCGCCGACAGCGGCGAGGACTGGTTCGCGACGCTGCTGGGCTACGCGCGCTCCGGCTGGGGCGCGGCGCTGCAGGTGCTCGGCACGTTGTTCCTGGTGCCGGTGGTGCTGTTCTACCTGCTCACCGACTGGCCGGAACTGGTGGCGCGCTCGCGCACGCTGATCCCGCCGCGCTGGGTGCGCCCGATCGACGAGGTGCTCGACGAGACCGACACGCTGCTCGGCCAGTACCTGCGCGGGCAGCTGCTGGTCATGCTGTCGCTGGCGGTCTGGTTCTCGATCGGGCTGCTGGTCGCCGGCTTCGAGCTGTGGCTGCCGATCGGCGTGCTGAGCGGCCTGCTGATCTTCATTCCGTACATCGGGTTCGCCACCGGCTTCGTGTTCGCGCTGGTCGCCGGCATGCTGCAGCTCGGCCCGCTGGCCGGCGCGGTCTGGGTGGCCTCGATCTACGGCGTCGCGCAGGTGGTCGAGAGCACCTGGCTCACGCCGCGGCTGGTCGGCGAGCGCATCGGCTTGCACCCGGTGGCGGTGATCTTCGCGCTGCTGGCCTTCGGGTCGCTGTTCGGCTTCGTCGGCGTGCTGCTCGCACTGCCGCTGGCGGCGGTGACGGCGGTCGGGCTGCGGCGGCTGCTGGCGGCCTGGAGAGCGAGCGAGTTCTACCATCGTGGCTAAGGTGACCTCCGGCGCGCCCAGCGCACCCGATGCCGGCGCAACGGGCGGCATGTACCAGTTGCCGCTCGACCTGCATCGCATCGAGGCGCCGTCGCTCGAGAACTTCGTGGTGGGCCGCAACGGCGAGGTGCTCGCGCAACTGCGCCTGATGCGCGAGGGCGCGGGGCTGTCCGGCGCCAGGCTGATCTACCTGTGGGGCGAGCCCGGCTGCGGCAAGAGCCACCTGCTTCAGGCACTGGTCGGCGCGCCGCGCGTGCTGGGCCCCGACTCGCCGCCCGACGCGTTCTCGGCCGTCGCCCTCGCGCCGGGCGAACCTGCGGCGCCGCAGGCGACGACCATCGTGGCCATCGACGACTGCGACCGGCTCGACGACGAGCGCCAGCAACGCGTGTTCCAGCTGATCAACCACGCGCGCGCGCAGCCGGGCCTCGCCGTGGTCGCCGCTGGCGCGCAACCGCCGCTGGCGCTGGCGCTGCGCGACGACCTGCGCACGCGGCTGGGCTCCGGCCTGGTCTACCGGCTGCAGCTGCTCAGCGACGACGAGAAGGCGGCGGTGCTCAATCGCGTGGCCGCCGAGCGCGGCGTGGCGATCTCCTCCGACGTCGTGCCGTGGCTGATCGCGCACACCTCGCGCGACATCCGCGCGCTGCTGCGGCTGTTCGACGCGCTCGACCGCCACGCCTTCGAGCGCAAGCGCGCGATCACGCTGCCGCTGCTGCGCGAGCTGGATGCCGCCGGCGCGCTGATAAAATCCGGCTGACACCATGCACCCGAGCGAAACACCGAGCTCCCAACCGGCGCAGCCGGGCCCCACCCTGGCGCTGTTCGACCTCGACTACACGCTGCTGCCGATCGACAGCGACTACGAGTGGGCGCGCTTCCTGATCCGCCTGGGCGTCGTCGACGGCGCCGAGTACGAGCGGCGCAACGACCTGTTCTTCGAGCAGTACCACGCCGGCACGCTCGACATCCACGAATTCCTGGCGTTCCAGCTCGCGCCGCTGGCCGCGCACCCTCGCAGCCAGCTCGACGCCTGGCATCGGCAGTTCATGGACGAGGTGATCGCCCCGGCCATCCGGCCGTCGGCACGCGCACTGGTCGACCGCCACCGCAGCAGCGGCGACCTCTGCGCGATCGTCACTGCGACCAACGAGTTCGTCACGGCGCCGATCGCACGCGCCTTCGGCGTCGAGCACCTGATCGCCACGGGGATCGAGCAGCTCGACGACCGCTACACCGGGCGCCCGCGCGGCACGCCGTCGTTCCGCGAAGGCAAGGTGCGGCGCACGGACGAGTGGCTCGCGTCGCTGGGCCGGGACTGGGCGGGCTTCGCCCGCTCGTACTTCTACAGCGACTCGGTCAACGACATGCCGCTGCTCGAGCGCGTCACCGATCCGGTCGCCACCAATCCCGACCCACGGCTGACCGCCCTTGCGGGCGAGCGCGGCTGGCCGGTCATCAGGCTGTTCGAATGATCAAGAAGCTGATCGACCGCATCCTGAACCGCAAGGCGCCGCGCGCCGCGGTTCGCAACAAGCCGAAGTCGTATCGCGGCTCGGAGCACGGGGTTCACATCGAGGACGTCTCGGACGCCGCGATGCGCACCTGCCAAGGGCTGCAGCAGGCGGGGTTCAAGGCCTACGTGGTCGGCGGCGGCGTGCGCGACCTGATGCTCGGCCTGAAGCCGAAGGACTTCGACGTCGCCACCGACGCGACGCCCGACCAGGTGCGCGCGCTGTTCCGGCGCTCGCGCATCATCGGCCGGCGCTTCCAGATCGTCCACGTGATGTTCGGCCGCGAGACGATCGAGGTCTCGACCTTCCGCGCGATCCAGGACGCCGCCGAGACCGACGAGCACGGGCGCGTGCTGCGCGACAACGTCTGGGGCACGCAGGCCGAGGACGCAGCGCGGCGCGACTTCACGATCAACGCGCTGTACTACGACCCGGTCGCCGACACGATTCTCGACTACCACAACGGCGTGCGCGACCTCGAGCACAAGACGCTGCGCATGATCGGCGACCCGACCTCGCGCTTCCGCGAGGACCCGGTGCGGATGCTTCGCGTGGCGCGTTTCACGGCCAAGCTCGGCTTCAAGGTCGAGCCCAAGACGCGAACCCCGATCCGCGAGCTCGCCGACCTCGTCCACAACGTGCCGGCGGCGAGGCTGTTCGACGAGATGCTCAAGCTGCTGCTGTCGGGCCACGCGATGGCCTGCCTGCAGGAGCTGCGCCGCGAGGGCCTGCACCACGGCCTGCTGCCGATGCTCGACCTCATTCTCGAGCAGCCCGACGACGAGCGTTTCGTCACCGCGGCGCTGGCCGCCACCGACGCGCGGGTGCGCGCCGACAAGACGACGTCGCCGGGGTTCCTGTTCGCCTCGCTG
>CALMSQ010000190.1:0-11663 GCA_937872345.1 uncultured Burkholderiales bacterium
CGTTGCCGACGGCCTTCGACAGGCGCACGGCCATTTCGGGCGTGATCGCCGACCTGCCGCTCACCACGTTGTTCAGCGCCTGGCGAGTCACGCCGAGCGCCCTGGCAGCCTCGGCCACCGAGAGGCCAAAGGCGTCGAGGCACTCCTGGCGCACGATGCGTCAATTGACAACTGGACGGAGGCTCGACAGGAGCAGTCTGCCGCAGGCTGCGGTGTCTCCGGGTACGCCGAAAGGCTCGGATGGATTCGGCGCGATGGCCGATGGCAAGCGCTCGTAGCAGGCCGGCGCCCGCGCACCCGCCTCAATCGACGATGAACAGCGTGGCCCCCGTCGCCGTCAAGGATCGGTGCGCCTCCGCGCCGTCGGCCACCTGGTAGCTCATCCCCGGCTTCAGCACGAAGCGGCGGCCGTCCTGCAGCAGCGTCTCGAGCTCGCCGGCCAGGCACAGCAGCACGTGCCCCTTGCTGCACCAGTGGTCCGCGCTGTACCCGGGCGAGTACTCGACCATCCGCACGCGGATCCGGTCGTCGGCGGGCCCGAAGTGGCGCGTGCGCCAGTGCGCGACGCCGGTTTCGCCCCGGTGCTCGGTGGCTTCGACGGCGGACCAGTCGGTGGTGCCGAACGGGATGTCGTGCATCTTCATCGTGCGGGCCTGGTCGATGTCGCGCTAGGCGCGGGGCGCCCGGCGCAACGCGCGCTCCATCTCGTCGTCGATCTCTTGCTCGAACCCGGCCACCGGACGGCGGCGCTCGATGCCTGCGCCCGTGTGGCCGCCGATCAGTCCCTGCAGCAGCGAGAAGTCGCGACGCGGTGCAGGCAGGTGGCGCGCGGCCGCTTTCAGCACCGCGTAGCGGATCGCTTCGGACTTGCTGGCCAGCCCGCGGCCGCGCATCAGAGCCTCGAGCGCTTGCTCGAACTCGGGCGTGACGTGGAGGTTGATCCGGGGCATGTACGTCTCGACGAGCACCTCAACGCTCGTCGCCTTCGCGGGGCGCAGCGCCGCCTTTGCGCCGCAGGATTTGCCTGAAGGCATCGAGGTCGGCGCGGCCCTTGCGCTCGGCAAAGTACGCGGCCGCGCCCATCACGGCCAGCTTCTCGGCCACCGCTGTCGCGACGAACTGGTTCATGCTGATCCCTTCTTCGCGAGCCAGCTTCTCGGGCGCCAGACGTAGTGCGACTCCACGGGCTCGACGATCGCCGCAATCGCGTCGAGAAACACCTCTAGTTTATGACATTGCCCGCGATGTCATACAAGCTACACGGCGACGCTAGCCCTGCCTGCCCCACAGCCGCTGCGCCGAGTCGCGCGCGCGGCCAAAGGCCTCGTAGACATGCGTCGCCGACTCCGCCACCAGCGACCACGCGACGCCGCCTTCGGGCTGCGCCTCGAGCGCGTGCGCGAGCTCGTGCATCGGCTCGAGCGGCGCCTGCAGCCAGCCGATGATGCGCTCGAAGCTGCCGCGCACGGTTTCGTCGGAAACGGAGCCCGCGTCGATCAGCTCGTCGAGCCGCGCCAGCTCGGCGAACACGTCGTGCCTGGCGCCGACCAGTTCGTCGCAGACCTCGTGCGTGCGCGCTTCGAGCGCCGCCGGCATGCCGGCCTCGGGCAATTCGGTCTCGATCAGCGCGGCGTTGTCCGACATCGACAGCGCGCAGGCGCGCGCGTCTTCGATGGCTTGCCGGAGGATGTATTCGTCGGTCATCTGGCATACCCCGCTTCGCGCTGGCTGCGCAGCGCGAGCACGAAAACGGTGTCGATCTCGTCGACGTAACGGTACAGGGCCACGTAGCCGCGCGAGCGGCGTCCGATCACGAGTTCGCGCAGGTCGCCGCCGGTCGGCCGCCCGATCAGCGGGTTGCGCTCCAGCACGTCGATGGCCCGGATGACGTCCTGGATCCGCGCGGCGATGTCCTTGGCCGCATGCGAGGCGAGGTGTTCCAGCATGCGCTCGAAGTCTTCGGCGAGCTCGGGCGCCAGCTCGATCACCGACATGGTCAGCGCGCCAGTTTCCTCGACGTCGGGCGCGCGACGGCCCTGCCCGCGATGCGGTCCTCGAGGTAGCGACGCATCTCGCTCCACGAAATGGTCTTGCCGGACGCGGCCAGCGCTGCATACCGCCGCTCGGCCTCGTCGTGGAAGTCGGCGCGTCGCTCGGCCTGGTCGGCCTTTTCGGCGATGGCTTCGAGGATGAAGCCGTGGGGCGTGGTGCCGGCGCGCTTGGCGGCCCGCGCGACGCGCGCCTTCAGCTCCTCGGACAGGCGAATGGTAGTGGTCGACATGGCGGGCTCCCGCTTGGGGCGTCTCTTGCGGAAATGTAGCACATTTGTGCTACCAGCGTCCCGGAAGGCGCCTGGACGTGTGGAACACCCGCAGGATCTCGACGACCCCGCCACGCACTCGATAGGGAATCACGTAGCGGGTCCGCGCCACGACCAACTCACGGGTACCGGGGACGCGACCCGGCCGGCCGATGCCGGGTCGATCCGTCAGTTCGGCAACTGCCGCCATGATGCGGCGCACGACCAGACTCGCGGCGGCGGGATCTTCGGCGGCGATGAAGGCGGCTTCCTCATCGAGATTGGTCAGCGCCTTGCGAAGCCATCTAACGCGCATTCACGCCCCATCGGGCGGCGACGGCTTCGACTTCCTCGTCGCTGGCGAAGTCGCCCGCGTTCGCCTCGGCCAAGGCCGCGCGGGTCTCGGCAACCTGCCATTCATTCAACTCGACGTACTGGCGAATCGCTTCCGCGGCGAGGAAGGACTTGCTGCGGTGTGTCGCGGCGGCCAGGAGGTCGAGTCGCTCCTTGATTTCCGGTTCCAGCCGGATGGTCATCGTCGTGCTCATCTGAAGGGTCCGCGTAGGTGTGCGTGTTTGTGTACACCCTAGCACATGCATCGGGGGGCGACCACATCAGTCTCTGCCGGATCTGGGTTCCCCACCATTCGACGAAAGGTATAGTCCTGTCGTTGCCCGGTGAACGCCGGACCCCGTCCCGTCATGTCCTCGATCCCCCAATCCCAGGCAGCCGACGCATCCGCCGCCAGCCGCGCCAACTGGCTGATGCTGCTCGCGCTCACCGGCGGATTCACGCTGAGTCAGGCCTGGCGCACGATCGCGGCGATCATGGCGCCGGCGCTGCAGCACGACTTCGCGCTGTCGACGCAGCAGCTGGGCCTCTTCGCCGGCATCTTCCACTTCGCGTTCGGTGCGCTGCAGCTGGCGATGGGCGTGGGCATCGACCTGCACGGCGTGCGCCGCACGGTGCTGGCGGCGTTTCCGCTCACCATTGCCGGCGCGGCGCTGTCGGCGCTGGCGCCGAACTTCACGCTGCTGCTCGTCGGGCAGGTGCTGATCGGCATCGGCTGCGCGCCGGCGTTCCTGGTGTGCACGGTGTTCATCGCGCGGCGGTTTCCGGCGGCGCGGTTCGCAGCGGTGAACGGCATGGTGCTCGGGCTGGGCGGGGTGGGGATGCTGCTCACCGGCACGCCGCTCGCGTGGCTGATCGAGGCGAGCTCGTGGCGCGGCGGCTTCGTCGCGCTGGGCGTGCTGTCGGCGATCGCGTGGCTGGCGATCTGGTGGCTGGTGCGCGAGCCGGCCGGCCCGGTGCACGAAGATCAGCACGAGACGCTGGCCGGCGCGCTGCGCGGCTTCGTCGCGCTGTTCGCGATGCCGCACACCTGGGGCATCGTCGCGCTCGGCGCGGTGACCTACGCGGCCTTCGTCACGCTGCGCGGGCTGTGGCTGGGGCCGATGCTGCTCGAGCGCCACGGGTTTTCGCTGGTGCAGGCGGGCAACGTGGCGATCGCGATTTCGCTCGCGTCGATGGTCGCGCTGCCGCTGTTCGGCCGCTTCGATCCGGGCGCGGGCACGCGGCGGCGCACGATCGTCGCGTTGACGCTGATCTGCGCGGCAGTGTTCGCGCTGGTGGCGGCGAACCTGGGCGCGGTGCTCGACGTCGGGCTGTCGCTCGCCTACTCGCTGCTCACCGGGTTCATCGTCTACCAGTACGCCGACGTGCGCGCGGCCTATCCGGCGTCGATGACCGGGCGCGCGCTCGCGCTGTTCACGATGGCGATGTTCCTGGGCGTGGCGCTCATGCAGTGGGTGACCGGGGCGGTCGCTACGGCCGCGTCGGGCTGGCACGTGCCGACGTACGCGGCGGTGATGGGGACGATCGCGGCGATGCTGGCGGCGGGGGCCGCGGCGTTCGCGTGGCTGCCGCAGCCGCCGAAGCAGCCGCCGAAGCAGCCGACGCAAACGACGCAGACGACGATATAGTGGCCGACCACCCCAACGACCGGAGACCGCCATGGCCGCACGCAGCCTCGCCTTCGCGCTCGCGCTCGCAACGATCGCCGGCTGCGCCTCGGTCGGCACCGGCGGCGGCAGCGGCGCCGGCCGCTACGACTTCGCGATCATCGGCGACATGCCGTACACGCGCGTGCAGGAGCAGGAATACCAGCGCACGCTGGCCGCGCTGAACGCGGCCGAGCTCGCGTTCGTCGCGCACGTCGGCGACTTCCAGTTCGACGCGCGCCCGTACAACGCGAACCCGTCGCTCGCGTCGATGCCCTGCGTCGACGAGAGCTACCAGGCGATCTACGAATCGTTCCAGGGCGTGCGCCACCCGCTGGTGCTCACGCCGGGCGACAACGACTGGGCCGACTGCGCGCCGCTGAAGGCGCGCAAGGTCGACCCGCTGGCGCTGCTCGAGAAGGTGCGTGCGACCTTCTATCCGCCGGGGCACTCGCTGGGCCAGCGCACGATGCCGGTGGTCAACCAGTCGTCGGACCCGCAGTTCGCGAAGTTCCGCGAGAACCTGCGCTGGAGCGTCGGCGGCGTCGTGTTCGCGACCGTGCACATCGTCGGCAGCAACGACAACACCGGGCACGGTGCGCAGACCGACGCCGAGCAGGCCGAGCGCAAGGCGGCGAACATCGCATGGCTGAAGGCGGCGTTCGCCGAGGCGTCGAAGCCCGACAGGCGCGGGCTGGTGGTGATCACGCAGGCCAATCCGGGGTTCGAGAACTTCTGGCCACCGCCGGCGAAGACCCGCTACTTCCTGCCCTTCATCGCGCGCGGCCAGCCGCTGCCGAAGCCCGAGACGCCATTCGGCGACTACGTGAAGACGCTGTCCGACGCGCTCGAGACCTTCGACAAGCCGATGCTGTACGTGCACGGCGACACGCACCTGTTCCGGATCGACAAGCCGCTGTACAGCGCGAAGACGCAGCGCGCATTCGAGAACTTCACGCGGGTCGAGACCTTCGGATGGCCGGACACGCACTGGGTGCGGATCACGGTCGACCCGGCCGATCCGCAACTGTTCCAGGTGGAGCCGCGGATCGTGCCCGGAAACGCGGCGAGCCGGCGGGCGAAATAGCGCGCGTCGGCCAGCCTACCCGTCGCGCCCGAGCAGGCGCAGCATCCCGATCAGCGCTCGATCGCGCTCGGCTTCGAGCTCGGCCACCGTGCGCGCGCCCGCCTCGTCGTGCACGCCGTCGATCAGCGCGCGGTGCGTGCTTTCGTCGAAGACCGGGGTGCCCAGCGACGCCCAGCGCCGCGCCTGGCTGGGCCCGAGGTGCGCGAGGTAATGCTCGATGCCGCCCTCGCCGCCGCCGAGGTGGTAGGTCATGTGCGGGCCCATGATCGCCCAGCGCAGGCCGGGGCCGTGGGTCATCGCCGCGTCGATGTCGGCGACGCTGGCCACGCCCTGCTCGACCAGGTAGACGGCTTCGCGCCACAGCGCCGAGGCCAGCCGGTTGGCGATGTGGCCGGCCATCTCCTTCTTCAGCACCACCGGACGGCGGCCGAGGCTGCGATAGAAATGCGCCGCGCGCTCGACGACCGCGTCGTCGTCGCCGACCAGCTCGACCAGCGGCACCAGGTGCGGCGGATTGAACGGGTGCGCACTGATGTGACGATGTGCGTGCCGGCAGTCGACGACGAGCCGGCTGCGCAGCAGCGACGACGTGCTGCCGGCGACGATCACGTCGGGCGGCACGAGGTCGTCGATTTCGGCCAGCAGCCGGCGCTTCAGGTCCTCGTTCTCGGGCGAGTTCTCCTGCACCAGGTCGGCGCCGGCCAGCGCGTCGGCCAGGACCGGCGTGAAGTGCAGTCTGCCCTGGCCGGTGGCGCCGAGCTCGGCGAGTTGCGGTCGCGCGCGCTCGACGAAGCGGTGAAGGCGCTCGTCGGCAGCGGGCGACGGGTCGGTCGCTCGGACGTCGAGGCCGTGCGCGAGAAACAGCGCGGCCCAGCTCGCGCCGACGGTGCCGCAGCCGACGACGGCGACGGTGCGAATACTGCTCGGGTTCATGCGGATCTCCCGTTCATCGATGCGCGGCCTCGTGCCGGAACGAAGCCTGCGCGCTTCTTCTGCCGATACAGCACGAACAGCCCCGACGCCACCAGCAGCGCGATCCCGCTCCATGCGAGCGCGTTCGGCACGTCGCCCCAGACGAGGTAGCCGACGACGATCGCATACAGCACGCCGGTGTAGCGAAACGGCGCGACCAGCGACATCTCGCCGTGCCGCATCGCGTCGACGATCAGCCAGTAGGCGCCCATCAGGAAGCTCGCGGCCAGCGCGAGCAGCGCCAGGTCGCGCGGCGTAAATGCGCGCCAGCCTTCGACGAGCGAAAGCGCGCCGGCCAGCGCGGTCACCGCGACGCTGGTCGACAGCGTGATCAGCACCGCGGGCACGTCGGGAGCGATGCGGCGCGTGAGCAGGTCGCGCACCGCCTGAAGCAGCGCGCCCAGCAGGCACACCAGCGCGTAGGCGTTGAACCCTGCGAGCCCCGGCTGCACCACCAGCACGACGCCCGCGAAGCCGGCGCCGAGGGCGAGCCAGTGCGCCGCGCCGACCCGCTCGCGCAGGAACACGACCGCCAGCACGACGATGAACAGCGGCGCCGACAGGTTGATCGCGGCCGCATTGGCGAGCGGCAACTGGAACAGCGCGGTCAGGTAGAGCACCGTCGCCAGCGCCTCGGCGGCCCCGCGCGCGAGCACGCGCGGGTGCACCGTGTCGCGGATTCGCGCGGCGGCGCCGGTCGCCAGCGCGACCGCCACCACGATCGCGGCGGCGATCAGCCCGCGCAGGAAGATCAGCTGCGCGGTCGGCATGCCGGCGCTCACGATCTTGACCACCGCGTCGTTGGCGACGAAGCAGGCCATTGCGCCGGCCATGCTGAGGATGCCGCGGCGATTGACGGCGGCGACAGAAGTCATCGCGAGGTCGGTCGGGGTCGATCCGTCGCTTTCGGCCGTCGGGCACGACGGCGCGCCGGCAGCCGGCGCGGCCCTCGCGGCGCCTCGATCGAACGCGAGGCGGTCGGCCCGTCTGACGGGTCTGAGGCGATGCCTGAGGGGTCTGAGGCTATGCCTGAGGGGTCTTCGGCTTCGCCTTGCGTCCGGGCGCCGCGGGCGGGATGTAGCCGGAACGCCGGTACAGCCACGCGTCGACCCGGTCGCCGTTGGCGAAGCGGGTCACGCTGCAGGTGATCAGCGCGCCGGTGGCCGCCAGTCCGGCCGCGCGCTCGCGCACCGCCGCCAGCGGCACGCCGGTTTCCTCCGCGATCTGCGAGTCCAGACGCTCGCCGTATTTCTCGAGGCACTCCAGGATATCGATCAACTTCGCCTCGCCTGTGTTGTCCGGGTCGGGATCCCGGCTACCCCCGATAGTACCCCTTCGGGCGGGCTGCGACGCGCCGGGGGCGTCCCGGCCCCTCTTCCGGCCCCTCTCCCGGCCCCTTCGTCCCGGCCCCGTCTCACTCGTGCCGCAGGGCCTCGATCGGGTCCATCCGCGCGGCGCGGCGCGCCGGAAAGTAGCCGAAAATCACGCCAATGGCGGCCGAGAACACGAACGACACCAGGTTCACGGTGGGGTTGAACAGGAAGGGCACGCCCATCAGCTGGGCCAGGCCGAACGACGCCCCTGCGGCCAGCACGACGCCGACGAGCCCGCCGAACGCGGCCAGCACGACCGCCTCGATCAGGAACTGAAGCAGCACCTCGCGCTCGAGCGCGCCGATCGCCAGCCGCAGGCCGATCTCGCGGGTGCGCTCGGTGACGCTCACCAGCATGATGTTCATGATGCCGATGCCGCCGACCAGCAGGCTCACCGCGGCGACGGCGCCGAGCAGCATCGTCATCACCTGCGTGGTGCCCGACAGCGTCTCGGCCAGCTGCTGCGTGTCGAGGATGTTGAAGTTGTCCTCGTCGGTGGACGAGAGCTTGCGCCGCTCGCGCAGCAGTTGGCGCAGGCTCGACTTGACGCGCGACGAGTCGCTGTCGTCCTTCATCGACACGAGCAGCGTCGACACCCGCGTGTTGCCGGTCACGCGCCGCTGCAGCGTGGTGAGCGGCACCAGCACGATGTCGTCCTGGTCGTTGCCCATCGCGCCCTGGCCCTTCGACGCGAGCAGGCCCACGACCTGGCACGAGAAGTTCTTGACGCGCAGCTGCTCGCCCAGCGGCGAGCGCCCGGCGAAGAGCTCGCGGTGGATGGTCTCGCCGATGATGCACACCGCGGCGCCGAAGCGCAGCTCCTCGGGCGTGAACTCGCGGCCCTCGGCGATGCGCCAGTTGCCGGTCTGCAGCCAGAGGTTGGTGCTGCCGGTGACGTTGGTGGTCCAGTTGTTGCCGCCGGCGACGACCGTGGCGCTCGCGCGCGCCTCCGGCGCGACCGCCTGCACGCCGCCGATCTGCGCCGCGATCGCCTCGGCGTCGGCCTGCTGGAACGCGGGCGCCGAGGCGCCTCCCATGCCGGGGCCGAGGCGCTGGCCGGGGCGGATCATCAGCAGGTTCGTGCCCAGGCTCGAGATCTGGTTCTGCACCGCCATCGTCGCGCCGTTGCCGACCGTGACCATCGTGATCACCGCCGCGACGCCGATGACGATGCCGAGGATCGTGAGGAACGAGCGCATCAGGTTGCGCCGGATCGAGCGCAACGCGAGCAGCAGCGTGTTGAACAGCATCAGGCGGCCCCGCGGGCATCGGCGGCGAGCCCTGCCGGGTTCTCGTTGAGCGTGTCGTCGGCGACCACGCCGTCGACGAAGCGCACGATGCGGCGCGCCCAGGCCGCCATGTCGTGCTCGTGCGTGACCATCAGGATCGTGATGCCGCGGTCGGCGTTGAGCCGCCAAAGCAGCTCCATGATCTCGCGGCTGCGCTGTGTGTCGAGGTTGCCGGTGGGCTCGTCGGCGAGCAGCAGCGCCGGTTCGGTGACGATCGCGCGCGCGATGGCGACGCGCTGCTGCTGGCCGCCCGACAGCTCGGCCGGCGTGTGGTGTTCCCAGCCTTTCAGGCCGACCGAGTCGAGCGCGCGCGCCGCCGCCGCGTGACGCGCGGCCGCCGATTCGCCGCGGTAGAGCAGCGGCAGCTCGACGTTTTCCTGCGCCGACGTGCGCGCGAGCAGGTTGAAGCCCTGGAACACGAAGCCGATGTAGCGCCGGCGCAGTTGCGCGCGCTCGTCGCGGGTCAGCGTCTCGACGTGCGCGCCCATGAACAGGTACTCGCCCGAGGTCGGGCGGTCGAGGCAGCCGATCATGTTCATCGCGGTCGACTTGCCCGAGCCGCTGGGCCCCATGATCGCGACGAACTCGCCTCGCGCGACGTCGAGGTCGACGCCGCGCAGCGCCTGCAGCGCGGTCGGGCCCTCGCCGTAGACCTTGGTGATGCCGCGCAGCCGGATCAGCGGGTCGCTCACTGGGCCACCCTCACTTCGCCGCGCCTCCGGCGAGCTGGTCGACGATCACCGCCATGCCCGGTTGCAGCTCGCCGCCGGTGACCTCGGTCATCTTGCCGTCGCTGATGCCGGTCGTGACCGGCACCGGCTGCGCCACGCCGTCGCGCAGCACCCAGACCTGCCGCGCGCCGGCGCTGCCCGCGTCGGGCCGCGCAGCCTTGGTCGTGTCGCGCGGCGGGCGCGGCAGCAGCCTGGAGACGATGCCGCCCGAGGACGACGCCCTCGCTGCGCCGGCGCTGCCCCCCAGGGACGGCGAGAAGCGCAGCGCCGGGTTCGGCACCAGCAGCACGCCCTTGCGCTCGGCGGCGGTGATCGTCGCCGACACGGTCATGCCGGGGCGCAGGCTCAGGTCGCTGTTGTCGACTTCGAGCCGGGTCGCGTAGGTGACGACGTTCTCGGTCAGCGTCGAGCCGAAGGCGACGCGGCTCACGGTGGCCGGATAGCGGCGCTGCGGATACGCGCTGACCGTGAAGCTCGCCTTCTGGCCCACCTGCACCGCGCCGACGTCGGCCTCGTCGACGCTGACCTCGACCAGCAGGTGGGTCAGGTCTTCGGCGAGGCTCATCAGCGTCACTGCCTGCAGCGTGGCCGCCACCGCGTTGCCGGGCTCGACCGAGCGTGAGAGCACGACGCCGTCGATCGGCGAGCGGATCGACGCCTTCGACAGGTTGGTCTCGTCGGTCGACAACGCGGCCTTCGCGTCCTCGACGTTGGCGCGCGCGCTGTTCTCGTCGGCGCGGGCGCGCGCGAGCGCCGCGGTCGCGGCGTCGAGCTCGGCCGCCGACGGCACCTTGCCGCCGGAGAGCCGCGAGACCTCCCTGAGCCTCGCCAGGCTGGCCTCCGATTCCTTCACGGTGGCCGTGGTCTGCGCGAGCCTCGCCTGCGCGGCAGCGAGCGACGCGCGCGAGCGCGCGACCTGCGCGGTGAGCTTCGCGGTGTCGAGCTCGACGAGCACTTCGCCCTTTTTCACTCGATCGTTGACGTCGACCAGCACGCGGCGAACCGTGCCCGACAGCTCGCTGCCGATGTTGACCGTGCGCGTGGCCTGCAGCTTGCCGTTGGCGGTGACGGTCAGCGTGAGGTCGCCGCGTCGCGCCTCCTCGGTCACGTAGCGCGGCGCGGCCGCGTCCTGCTTCTGGCCGAGCCAGTACCAGGTGCCGCCCGCCGCGAGCGCCAGCACCGCGAGCCCGATCCACAGCGACGGCCGCTGCCACCAGTGCCGTCTCGCGCCGGCGAGCAGCGTGTCAACCTTCGTGTTCATTCCCATCCTCCGCCGAGCGCCTTGTACAGGCGAACGTGATCGGCGCTGACCTTCGCGACCGTGTTGGCGACGCTGTCCTGCGTGTTCAGCAGCGTGCGCTGCGTCTCGAGAACGACCTGGAAGTCGATCAGGCCGCTGGCGTAGCGCTGCTGCGCGAGCAGCGCCGCGTTCGCGGCCGCCTCGGCCGCGTTGCGCAGGCGCTCGAGCTGCGCGCGGTCGTTGCGCAGCGCGACCAGCGCGTCCTCGACTTCCTTCAGCGCGGCGAGCACCACCGACTCGTAGTTCACGCGGGCCTGCTCGAGTCCCGCCTCCTGCACGCGCACCTGCGCGCGCGCGGCCCCGCCGTCGAACAGCGGCACCGAGACGCTGCCCAGCAGCGAGTTGAACACCGCCGCGCCGCTGCTCAGGCCGCCGAGCGTGAGCGCGCTCAGGCCGAGCGAGCCGCCGAGGCGGAAACTCGGATAGCGGGCCGCGTCGGCCTGCGACACGCGGGCCAGCGCGGCGGACACCTGCTGCTCCGCGCGCCGCACGTCGGGGCGCTGGCGCAAGGTCTCGGCGGGAATCGCGAGCGCCAGGTCGCCGGCGGGCTGCGGCACCGGCTGCACCGGTTCGAGCGCGGCCTGCAGCGCCGCCGGCGCGCGGCCGGTGAGC
>CALMSQ010000191.1:0-2989 GCA_937872345.1 uncultured Burkholderiales bacterium
GCCGACTGGTCGACGAGCCGTGGATCATGGAGCGCAGCTGCCGGTGGGAAGAGTCGCCGCGCTGACGGGCATCCGGCGCTGCGAAAGGCCGAATGCATCGCGCCGGGTGCGGTACATTCCGCTTACGAGCAGCGGCAGCCGACCCTGGACGTCATGCGCCTCACCCGCTTCGCAGCCCTCGTCGCCCTCTCGCTCGGCGTCGCCGCCTACGCGGTGATCGCCTACGGATTCCTCCCGCTCGGGGCGGCGGTGCACCCGGACATGCGCACGACGTTCGCGACGGGCGGCGCGCAGCGCGTCGGCATCTACGTGCACGTCTTCGCGGCCTCGGTCGCGCTGATCGTCGGGCCGCTGCAGTTCTCGGCGCGCCTGCGCCGCGCGCGGCCTGCCCTGCACCGCTGGATGGGCCGGTGCTACCTGGGCATCGGCGTGCTGGTGGGCGGTGTGGCCGGTCTGCTCATCGCCCTGCAGGCATACGGCGGGCCCGCGGCCCGGCTCGGTTTCGCCTGCCTGTCGCTTGCGTGGCTGTACACCGGACTGCGCGCCTACCGCGCGATTCTCGCCCGCGACCTCGCCGCGCATCGCCGCTGGATGGTCCGCAACTTCGCGCTGACGTTCGCTGCGGTCACGCTGCGGCTCTGGCTGCCCGCATCCGTGGTGTCCGGCGTGCCGTTCGGGCTCGCCTATGCGGTCGTCGCGTGGTTGTGCTGGCTTCCGAACCTCGCGGTCGCCGAGTGGATGCTCGACCGGGCGGCGCCGACGGCCGCGGCGCCGGGCTGATCCGGTCCCCGGGCGCACAATGCCGCTCGAACCCTCTCGACCCTGCCATGTCCCGATCGCACGTCGTCACTGCCGTCGTCACCGCCGCCGTCGTCGCCTCGGCCTTCGCGCTCAATCCGTCTCCCGAGCAGCACCGGGCCAGGATCCGGGAGGCCATTGCCGAGCGCAGCCCGCTCGCCGCGGCCCTCGGCATCGGGGCGCTGGCGGCATTCGCGTCGACCTACCACCCGCTCGGCGTCGCCTCGTATACGACGGTGAACGACCGGACGGTCTCGATCGGCGCATTCGGCATGGTCTTCGTGATCCAGCCCTCGAAGGAGTGAACATGAGGCTCGCCTATCTCGCCATACCCGTCGTCGCCGCATTCGTCGTCGGCTGTGCATCGACCGCGACCGTCAAGGAGGCAAAGGGACAGGGCGTCACCCGGACCTACGCGTATGGGTACCAGCCGGTCTACGACGCGACCCTCGCTGCGGCGAAGACGAAGTCGCTCGAGGTCGTCGAAAGCGACAAGACCAACGGCCGGCTGGTCCTCTCGCACGGGGTCACGCTGTGGAGCTGGGGGGAGCGCATCGCCGTGTTCATCAAGCCGGTCACCAACCGCAGCACCGAGGTCGAGATCGTCAGCAAGCCGGTGCTGTCACCTCTGAACTTCCCGCCCGACTGGCAGAAGATCCTGCTCGACCAGATCGACGTGGAGCTGAAGGCGCGCAAGTGATCCCGCGCTCGGATCTCGCAACCCGCCTCGAGGAGCCGCCCATGTCGCATGCGCAAGCCGAAGTGATCCGCGTCGTCGAGGCCTTCGCCGAGTGCTGGAACCGGCACGACATGGCGTCGTTCGCCGAACTGTTCGCGCCCGACGCCGAATTCGTCAACGTCGTCGGCCTGTGGTGGAAGGGGCGCGAAGAGATCCGCAAGGCGCACGAGTTCTCGCATGCGACGATGTTCAGGAACAGCCGGCTGACCCTGCTGGACCGTACCGTCCGCTTCCCCGTCGCGCAGGTCGCGATCGCGCGTGCGCGCTGGTCGCTCGAGGGCCACGTCGCCCCGGACGGCACCGCGCTCCCCCCGCGCACCGGCATCCTGCTCAACGTGCTGTCGAACGCCTCGGGCAGCTGGCTGATCATCGATTCGCAGAACACCGACATCATCGAGGGGGCGCTCTCGCGGCCGCAGTGAGGCCGCGCACGGGCACGGCGCGAGCGCGGCGGGTCGCGGAGGATCCGGCCGCACCGCGGTGGTCGCAGCGGGTCACCGAGACCAGCAGCGCCGGATGCGAGAATGAGCGCCCACCCGCCGGAGACCCGCGATGAACCAGGCCCTGCTGCTGATCGACATCCAGAACGACTACTTTCCCGGCGGCGCGATGGAGCTCGTCGGAAGCGAGCCGGCAGGGCGCCGCGCCGCCGCACTGCTCGCGAGGTTCAGGCAGAAGAGCCTGCCCGTCGTCCACGTCCAGCACGTCTCGACGCGGCCCGGCGCCACCTTCTTCCTGCCGGACACGCCCGGCGTACAGATCCACGATATCGTTGCGCCGATCGACGGCGAGACCGTCGTCCGCAAGCACTACCCGAACAGCTTCCGCGAGACGCCGCTGCTCGAGCACCTGCGACGGCTGCAGGTCGGGCAACTGGTCATCGCGGGGATGATGACCCACATGTGCGTCGATTCGACGACGCGCGCCGCGACGGACCTCGGCTTCCAGTGCCTGCTGGCGCACGACGCGTGCGCCACCCGCGCGCTGGCGTTCTCCGGCAAGACGATCCCCGCCGAGCAGGTGCACACCGCGTTCCTGGCCGCGCTCAACGGCCTGTTCGCACGCGTGCTGTCCGTCGACGAGGCCTGCGCGTTGCCCTGAACCTCGCGGTCATGCCGCGGCGCGCGCAGCGCCCGGCAGCGGCCCGGAGGAACCACCCTCGCGCAACGGCAGGTGCACCGCCACCGCCGCCAGCGCCAGTGCGATGTCGAGCATCCACATCCAGTCGTAGCTTCCGCTGACCTCGAACGCGACGCCGCCGAGCCAGACACCGAGGAAGCTGGCGGCCTGATGGAACAGCATCGTGAGGCCGAGCAGCGTCGACAGGTTGGCGGCGCCGTACCGCCGCGCGATCAGCCCGGAGGTGGGCGGCAGCGCCGCCATGTAGGTCACGCCCATCCACAGCGCGAACAGCAGCATGACGACGGGCGTCTTCGGCGCGAGCAGGAAGCA
>CALMSQ010000192.1:0-3695 GCA_937872345.1 uncultured Burkholderiales bacterium
GCGATGCTCGCCGACGCGGCGTTCCTGATCCTGCCGATGATCGCGCTCGGCCTGGTGCTGGTGAAGGCGCGCAGCCACCGCAACCTGTTCGTGCTGGTGATCCTCACCGCGTTCCTGGTCGCGAACACGTTGTTCCACCTCGCCGTCGCCGGGCGGGTGGCGTTCGCACCCATCACGGCCGTGCACTTCTTCGTCTTCACGGTGATCATGCTCATCGGCGTGATCGGCGGACGCGTGATCCCGTCGTTCACCGCCAACGCGTTGCGCGGGGTGCGCCAGTACCGCAGCCGATGGATCGACGTGCTGGCGCTGGCAGGCACCGGGGTCGCTCTGCTGCTGGTGCTCGTCGCCGCCCCGGTGGTGCCCACGGTCGCCGCGTGTCTTGCCGCCGCTGCGCTGCAGGCGGCGCGCCTCGCCGGCTGGAATCCGTGGGCGGCGCGACGCCAGGCCCTGCTGTGGATCCTGCACGTCTCGTATGCCTGGGTGCCGATCGGGCTGGTGCTGCTCGCGTGCGGGGTGGCCGGCAAGGTGCCGATGTCTGCAGGCATCCACGCGCTGACGCTCGGCGCGATCGGCGGGCTCATCATTGGCATGATCACGCGCACCGCGCTCGGTCACACCGCGCGACCGTTGAAGGCGGGCCGGATCGAAGTGGCGGCCTACCTGCTCGTGCAGGCTGCGGTGCTGGTCAGGCTGGCGCCGATCCTCGTGCCCGGCCTGCCGTACCTGCCGTGGACGACGGTCGCCGCCAGCGCATGGAGCCTCGCGTTCGCACTGTATTTCGCGAAGTACGCGCCGATGCTGTTCGCGCCGCGGCTCGACGGCCGCGACGGTTGAGTCGTGCCGGCGGCACGCGCGACGCCCGCGCCGTCGCTCGCCCTGTCGAAATTTCTTACACCCGAACCGGCCTGGCGACTCGCCGCGACGCGGGCCTCCTTTCGAATCATGGGCTTGGCAAGCGGGGCATGTCCCTTGCTTGCCTGATGGCGTTGCTGCGCCAGCGTGGTGGCCGGCATCCGGCGCAAGCCACGCGCCGAAAGCGTCCACGCGCAGTCACGCAGGACCACATCATCATGAATCAGCAACGGACGAGTCTGCGAGCGGCGCTTGCGGGCGGCTGCCTCCTCGCAGCCGTCGCGGCGGCGCCGGCCAGCGCCGCCACCGTCTACTGGACCGACTGGACGTCGGCGTCGGCAGCCGCCGGCACCGTATCGGGCACGCTGTCCGCAGGCAGCGACACCCTCAGCGTCGGCTACAGCGGGGGCTATGGGTTCGCGCAGACCAGCGGGGGCACGAACTACTGGACACCCACCTCGACGTTCCAGAGCGCGACGGTCAGCAACGCCCCTCCCGCCGCGGACATCATCGCGCTGAGCACGGGCGGCACGGCCACCATCACGTTCTCGCAGGCCGTGGTCGATCCGCTGCTCGCACTGGTCAGCTGGAACAGCAACACGGTCGAATTCGGCGCGCCGATCGAGTTCCTCAGTTACGGGGTCGGCCCGTACGGCTCCGGCACGCCGATCCTCAACGCCGGCGGCACCGGCTTCTTCGGAAGCGGCGAAGTGCACGGCGTGCTCCGGGTGATCGGCACCTACACGTCGATCAGCTTCACCCACACCAGCGAGTTCTGGCACGGGTTCACGGTCGGGATCGTGGGGGTCAGCACACCGGGAGACGGCGGCGGCGGTTCGGTGCCCGAGCCCATGTCGCTGGCGCTGCTCGGGCTCGGCCTGGGTGCGCTCACGCTCACCAGCCGGCGACGCCGGCAATGAAGCCCAAGCGCGGGCGCCGACCCGAACGCCTCGATGCTTCGAACCGGCCGGACGCGCCGAAGGTGCGCGCCGGCCGGTGAAGACTCTTGCCGGCCGCGCGAGGCGCCGCCGGCTGCGGACTCAGGCCGCCCGACGCCGCATCGAGGACGCCGCCTCGGCGGGCGCGTAATCGAATTCGAGCCGGCTCAGCGCCCGCTCGAAGTGCTGGCGCTGCGCGACCGCGTGCTGCTCGAGCCGCCGACCGCCCCAGACCCCGGCCAGCTGGTTCGGCGAGATCCCCTGGATCTCGCTCGAGCCCTGGTTCTGCGGGCGAATCGTGACCGCGCACAGCATGTACAGCCCGACGCGGCGATCCGCGCGCGAGGCCGCCTGCATTGTCGGGCCGTGATACGCATACAGCGCCAGCGACGCGGGCTTGCCGTCCTGGTCTTCGCCTTCCGGCTGCACCGAGCCGGCGACGACGAAACCCTCTCGCTCGAGTTCACGGCGCAGCAACGAACTGGCGCGCTCGAGGGGCAGATCGATCGTGAAACGTACGGGCAATGCTTCCACCAATCACTCCCTTCATCGGATTGGACAACCGTGGAAGCGATCTTGCCGACGGTGACTTAGGCCAAGCTTAAGGCGGCGAGCGTGCCGTCAGGCCTCCTTCGGCGGCCGCCAGCGCCGCAGCGTGAGCGCGTTGGTGACCACACTGACACTCGACAGGGCCATCGCTGCACCGGCGATGACCGGACTCAGGTAACCGAGCGCTGCCAGCGGGATGCCGACGACGTTGTAGACGAAGGCCCAGAACAGGTTCTGGCGAATCTTGGCATACGTGCGCCGCGAGATGTCGATCGCCGCCGGTACCAGGCCCGGGTCGCCGCGCATCAGCGTGATCGCCGCGGTGTGCATGGCCACGTCGGTGCCGGTGCCCATCGCAATGCCCACGTCGGCCGCGGCCAGCGCCGGCGCGTCGTTGACGCCGTCGCCGACCATCGCGACCACCTGCTGCGCGCCGCTTCCCTGCGCGCGCAGCGACCGGATCGCTTCGGCCTTCTGCTCGGGGAGCACTTGCGCGCGGACCTCGTCGAGGCCGATTCCGCGCGCCACGGCGGCGGCCGCACCGGCGTTGTCGCCGGTGAGCAGCACCGTGCGCACGCCGAGCCGGCGCAATGTGGCCACCGCCGCGGCGGCGCCCGGCTTCACGGCGTCGCCGAACGCGAGCAGGCCGAGCACGCGCGGGGGCCTCGAAAGCTGTTGCGTCGCGACGAAGGAGACCGTGCGGCCTTCGGACTCCTGCGCGCGCGCCGATCCCGCGAGTTCGGCCACGTCGACGCCGCGCTCGGCCATCCAGGCCTCGCTGCCGAGGAACACCTCGACGTCGGCGCCGTCCTGCCGCAGCGTTGCGCTGACCCCGCGGCCCGCGACTGCCCGGATGCCCGACACCTCCGGCAGCGGCACGGCGCCCCCCGGCGCCGCCTCGTACGCCCGCTGCACCGCCTTGGCCAGTGGGTGTTCACTGCCGCGCTGAATCGCTGCCGACAGGGCCAGCAGCGCGCCGCCGTCGACGCCGGCTGCCGGCTCGGCGGCGAGCAGCCCGGGCTGGCCGACCGTCAGCGTGCCAGTCTTGTCGAAGGCCACGGCGCGCACCGCGTGCGCGAGCTCGAGCGCCTGCGCGTCCTTGATCAGGATGCCGTGGCGCGCCGCCACGCCGGTCCCGGCCATGATGGCGGTGGGCGTGGCGAGCCCGAGCGCGCAAGGGCAGGCAATCACCAGCACCGACACCGCGTTGAGCACCGCGCGCGCCCAGTCGCCGGCGCCCAGCCCCCAGCCGAGCAGCGTCACCAGCCCGATGCCGAGCACCACGGGCACGAACACCGCGCTCACGCGATCGACGAGGCGCTGGATCGGCGCCTTGGCCGCCTGCGCGTCCTC
>CALMSQ010000193.1:0-2790 GCA_937872345.1 uncultured Burkholderiales bacterium
GGCGGGACGGCCGACCTGCGCATGAGCCAGAACTCGCTGGGCGTCGCATTCGGCTGGCAGTTCTGACCGGAAACACGACGAGGGACGGACCTTGGGGTACCTGATCAACGGCGTCGAGGTCGAGGCGGACGAAGAAGGTTTCCTGCTCGAACCCGACTACAGCGAGGACGCGGTGCGCGCGATTGCGCAGGCCGAGGGCATCGAACTCACCGACGACCACTGGACGGTGGTCGCCTACCTGCGCGAGCGGTTCCAGGAGGACGGCCACACGCCGAACTTCCGGAACATGCTCAAGGACTTCGAGGAGTCGCATCCGGGCGTCGACTGGAAGACGAAGCTCTACGAGCTGTTTCCGAACCAGCCGGCCCGGCAGGGTCCTCGCGTCGCAGGCCTGACGAAGCCCTTCGGCAAGGGTGGGTACTGAAGGTACGCCGTCGGCAGGGGCCGCGCTTACCCGACGAGGGTATGGACGCGGCCCCGGCGATCGCGCGTAATTCTCGGTTACGCTCTGGCCGGCGGCCACGCGTCCGTGGCGCCTGGCGGCGAACGCCGATCGATCAACGAAGGGAGTATCGAGGATGAATTTCGACAAGGAACTCGACGCGCGCGGCCTGAACTGCCCGCTGCCGATCATCAAGACGAAGAAGGCGCTCAACGACCTGAGCTCGGGTCAGGTGCTGCGCGTCACGTCCACCGACTCCGGTTCGGTGAAGGACATGGAAGCCTTTGCCAAGCAGACCGGCAACGAACTGCTGTCGTCCGGGGAAGAGGGCGGCAACTTCGTGTTCCTGATCAAGAAGAAGTAAGCCGGCACGCATCGCCCGCCGGCGTCGACAGGGCGTCAACGCGAATTACACAGAGGGAGACGAATGGAACCGAAGAAGATGGCGATCATCGCCACCAAGGGCACGCTCGATTGGGCGTACCCGCCGCTGATCCTGTCTTCTACGGCAGCCGCGCTCGGCTACGAGGTGCAGGTGTTCTGCACCTTCTACGGCCTGTCGCTGCTGCGCAAGGACCTGAGCGGCATCAGGATCAGCCCGCTGGCCAACCCGGCGATGCCGATGCCCGTGCCGATGCCGGTGCTGGTGCAGGCGCTTCCCGGCATGGAAGCGATGGCGACGATGATGATGAAGAACAAGATGAAGGCCAAGGGCGTGGCCTCGCTCGAGGAGCTGCGCTCGCTGTGCCTCGAGGCCGACGTCAAGTTCATCGCGTGCCAGATGACCGTCGACCTGTTCGAGTTCAAGCCGTCGGATTTCATCGACGGCATCGAGTTCGGCGGCGCGACGACCTTCCTCGATTTCGCCGGCTCGGCCGACATCCAGCTCTACATCTGAGTCGGCGTTGGGCGCGCACGGATCCGACGGCTCGAAGCGGGTCTTTCCGATCCGCGTCGAGGCGCTCGGCCCGGGCGGCGCCGACGTGCCCGCCGACGAGCACGACGCAGGCGGCTGCTCGTCCGGCGAGTCGTTCGCGCTGATGGTGCTCGGCGACTCGATGCTTCCCGAGTTCGCCGAGGGCGAGATCATCGTGATCGAGCCCGACGGGCTCGTGAGCGAAGGCTCGTTCGTGTTCGCCCGCTGCAACGACGAGTGGATCTTCCGGCAGCTCGCGCGCGACGCCGCCGGCCACTGGCTGCTGCGCCCGCTCAATCCTGCCTATCCCGACCTCCCGATCGCCGACCTGTCGGCGGTCCGCGGCGTGATCATCCAGAAGTCCAAGCCGGGTCGCCGCCGCGCCAGCAAGCGCTACGTCGCCTAGGCAGGCGCTCATGCCCGGCATCGAGGAACTGGCCGCGGCCGTCCAGCGCAACTGCGACCTCGCCGACGCGGTACACGCGCAGGATCTTTCGCTGTGCACCTACCTGCTGCAGATGCGCGAGTTCTTCCGCTGGGAGCGCGACCTGCCGCTCGACCTCGCGCCCGACCGAGGCGAGGTCGGGCGCTGGATCGCGATGCGCGAGGCGCACTGGGAAGCGCTCGCGGAGCAGGCCGACGCGGCCTTCGCCGCGCTGCCGATCGGCGAAGGCGTCGACGCGTTCGACGAGGCGGCGGTCAACGAGCGTCTCGGCTCGCTGGGGTTCGTCTACGCGGCCGGCCTGGCGCGCTTTCGCCGGCCCGAGTTCGTGCTCGCCGAGCGCGTGCAGTCGCAGGCGCGCGAAGGCGCGACCGTCATCGTCACCGGGCGCGAGCACGCGCGCGGCCTGAATCCGCCGATGGCCACGAGCCGCGGCGACCAGGTGCTGGTGCGCCGCGACGTGCTGCGGCGCTGGCTGGGCACCCGCCTCGAGTTGTCGCGACAGCGCCCCTCGGCCGAGGGGCTGTGCGCCGCCGTCGACGCCTGGCGGGTCGACGACGACCGCGAAGCGGCGCTCGAGCGCATCACGGCCGCCGAGACCGAGACGCTGATCCTGCACGAGCTGGGCGAGCGGCGCGCGGCCGCGCTGCTCGGTGCGCAGTGGGAGGAGATGCTCGCGGCGCTCGACGACCATCGCAGCGAGATCGTCGCCCGCGCGATCCGCGACCTGCTGGCCGATTGCGAGTCCACGCTGCCGACGCTGCTCGAGCGCGACGAGCGGGCGTCGATCCACTTCTGGTTCGCCAATCTCGAGGGGATGCGCGGCCTGCTCGCGCCCGATCTGCGCGCCGGCTATCTCCGCTGGCGCGGCGCCGGGCCGGGTGCGCAGGGCGCTTCGTCGGCGCTGGCCGACGCGATCTCGGCACAGCGCGAGCACTGGCTCGCGCAGGCCCGCCGCATGCTCGATGCGTGGCGCGAGGGCGCGACGGC
>CALMSQ010000194.1:0-4123 GCA_937872345.1 uncultured Burkholderiales bacterium
ACCTCGGCGCCGAGGCTCTGCAGGATGCGCCGCATGATGTTGATCGACGCGTCGTGGCCGTCGAACAGCGACGCGGCAGTCACGAAGCGGACCTTGTTCTTCATCCGGTACTCGGCCAGCTTCTTCTGGTCGGACAGGTCGGTCATGGCGTTGATCCTGTGCTGAAAGCCTCTCCCCGCCAGTATCGCCCGCAGGAGCAGGCGATGCGAGGCGAGCGAACCTTCGACGTTAATTGACGTTTACGTTAACGTCAATTATCGTCTTTCGCCGCCTCCGCCGGGCGGTCGCGGCGCCGATCCGCGCCGCGTTTCGGATAGGATCGGCCGCAAATCCCTCCGACGATGCGAACTCTCCCCACGATCGACCACACCGAACTGCGCCGGGCGCTCGGCTGTTTTCCCACCGGCGTCACGGTGATCACGACAGTGGACCCCGACGGCGTGTTCGTCGGACTGACGGTGAATTCGTTCAACTCGCTGTCGCTCGACCCGCCGCTGATCCTGTGGTCGCTGGGCACGCGCAGTTCGAGCCGGCGCGCGTTCGAGGCCTGCGGGCATTTCGCGGTGAACATCCTGGCCGAAGACCAGGCCGCCCTCTCGCGGCGCTTCGCCTCGCCGGCGCGCAACAAGTTCCACGGCGTCGCGACGCACGCGGGCGTGGCCGGCGCGCCGCTGATCGAAGGCTGTGCGGCGTACATCGAGTGCCGCACGCATTCGACGCAGGTTGCGGGCGACCACCTGCTGTTCATCGGGCGCGTCGAACGGGTCCATACCGCCGGCCGGCGGCCGCTCGTCTACGTCGGCGGGCGCTACTGCGGCATGGGCCCCGAGAAGGACTGAGCGCGCGCATCCTCGGGCGCCACGCGGCGCGACGCCGGGAACCGCGCCATGCCCGCCGTGGGTCGTCAGTATCCGATCTCGATGCCGTACGAGGCCTTCAGCCACGCGGCATAGGCGCGCAGGTCGACGGTGCCGACGATCGACGGCTGTCCGCTCCCGTCGATGCCGCGACGGGAATAAGGCACGAAGAACGCCGCGGTGTCGCGCCAGCTCATGCCGCCGATCGAGGCCCGGCGCTGCATGCTGCGACGGACGATGCGGCCACCGGCGTCGCGCTGGTATACGTACCGGTCGCCCAGGGCGCTGTAGTTGCGGTTGTGGACCCTCGGGTCGGTGACGTAGCGGTCGCGAGGATGCAGGTCGCGCATCGGCAGGCCCATCGCCTTCGCCATCTGCGTCATCCAGACCAGCGACACGTCGGAGAGGTCGCCCTCGGCGTTGCCGCCGCCGACGTCGGAGTGGTCGCCGATGAACCCGCGCTCGACCACCCAGGCGCTGCCGCCCAGCGCCGACTCCAGCGGAAACAGCGCGCGGTGCTCGTTGAGCGCCACCGCGTGGAACGTGGCGCGCACGGCGGATGGAATCGAGAGCTGCCAGCTCTCGTTGTCGGCCCCGAGCAGCCCGAACTGCGCGACCGTGTCCCACAGCCCGAGAAAGCGCAGGTCGACGCAGATGCCGCGCGCCCAGAAATGCCGCTCGTCGATCAGCGTGGAGACGCGGTTGACGAAGTCGCGCGCCATCGCGGCGCCGCGCGAGAACCCGATCACGTCGATCGGAGCGGTCTTGCCGATCCAGGCGTCGCCGAGAAAGCCGTCGAGGGTGCCCAGCATCCAGTCGACACGCGCCCGCGCGGTGCCCGCCTGGGCCCAGTCGAGCGCGCCGCCGGCAATGCCGCTGTCGAGGTCGTCGCGGCCGACGCCGGCCATGTACCACTTGGCCGGATCTTCGTACTGCTCGAAGAACTTGCGCACGTTGGAGACGTCTTCGCCGTTCAGGGCGGTGGCGCCGTTGCCGGTGCCGTCGAACGCGAACAGGATCAGGCCGAGCGGGTCGGTCGCGACCAGCGGGTTGCCGTCGACATAGGCGAACGGATCGAGCCCCGCGGCGAGCCCGAGCGGATCGGGTTCGAGGTAGCGGCCCGCGTCGGGATCGTAGGTGCGCAGCACGTTGTCGTGCAGCCCGGTCTCGGCGTCGAAGTACTGCCCGTCCAGTCGCAGCGGCTGCACGAAGCCGCCCTGCGCGCGCGCGAGCCCGCCGAACGCGTCCCAGTCGCCGCGCCATGCGACGCGGCCGCGCTCGTCGGTGGCGGCGATCGGCGTGCCGAGATGGTCGGCGTGAATCCAGTGCAGCGAGGGACGGCCGGCCTGGCTGCCACCGGACACCGGTTCGTGGTCGAGCACCGCGACCAGCCGGCCGTTCCAGCGCAGGTACTGGCGCAGCACGCGCCCATCGGCGCCGGTTTCGGCGACGAGCGCGCCGGCGTGGTGCAGGAAGCCCCGGTCACCCGCGGCGCCGCTGCGCGCGGCGCGGACGCCGAACGCGTCGTACCGGTAGCGGTTCGCACCCCGCTCGCCTTCCGCCTCGACGATGCGTCGCTGCGCGCCGTAGCGCACCGCGTACCCGCGGTGCCGCGTCGGCCGTCCGGACGCATCGGGCTTCGCGTCGGGCTCGCGCCAGTCGGTGCCGTCGCGACGGCGGGCCGCGATGCGGCCGCCGACCGCACCGTGCAGGAAGTACTCGACGTGCGCAGGTGCTGCGTCGCCCGCGTGGCGCTCGCGCGCGATCAGGCGCCCGAGGCGGTCGTAGCCGTAGCGGTCCTCGCCGGACTCGTGCGCGATCGCGATCGGCAGCCCGCGCGGATGCCACTGCAGCCTCCGAAACGGCAGGTCGGACGGCCCGAGCGAGTCCCAGTCGCGCGGCGCGCGAGCCAGCCCCTCCGCCCCGGTGAACGTTCCGCCACGCAACCATCGAAGCGAGCTCGGCCGCCCCGATGCGTCGGTCTGCTGCTCGAAGCGGATGCCGTTGCCGAGATCGATCACGGTCGCATCGGCGTCGCGGTGTGCGAACCGCGCGAGCCACCTGACCGCGGCGTCGCCGGCCATCGACAGGCCGAACGCATCGGCGCGCCCCTGCGCGTCGTAGCCGTGCACCAGCCGTGATCCGTCGGGCAGGCCCTGCCCGGCGAGGCGGCCCAGCGGGTCGTACGAGAAGGTCTGGCGGTACGTCGCGCCGTCGCGCTCGTGGACCAGTTCGACCAGCCGGCCGAGCGCGTCGTGGCGCGCGAGCGAGCGCTGCACCGGGTGGTCGATGCTGACCAGGCGCGCGCCCTCGTAGCCGAAGCGGGTCGCGACGCGCTCGTCGCCCGCCACCTGCTCGCGGCGCACGATGCGCCCGGCGAGATCGTGGTGGCGGACGTCGACGCTGCCGTCGGCGTGCTCGATGCGCGCGAGCCGCCCGAGTGCGTCGTAGCGCTGGCGTTGCGAGCCGGCGTGGGACGAGCGCGTCTCGACGAGGCGACCCAGGTCGTCGTAGAGGAACTCGGTGCTCTGGCCGGCAGCGTCGACCACTTGCCGACGCCCCGGCTCGGCGCGCGCCAGTGCGACGGGAAGCGACTGGCCTTCGGCACCGCCCTGGGTCGGGCCCGGCGCAGTCGCCGCGCGTCGGGCGGCCTGCGGGAACACCCGACGCCAGCCGTGATTCGAGTCGATCTCGACGCCGTCGCCACGCAACCGCAGCGTCCAGCGCTCTCCGGTCGACCATTCGACGCCGCTCGGCCTGCCCGCGTCGTCGTAGTCGATCCGCACGCCGACGCCACGCACGCTGCTCGACGCGAGCCGCCACGCGCGGTCGAACGCCCGCGTGCGCCGGCTGCCGTCGGGCAGGCGCTCGGAGCGCGCGCGCCCGATCGCGTCGCGCTCGATCGTGTGCGCGAGTACCGCCGCGTGGCCGATGCGGACCAGCCGACGCTGCGCGTCGTGGACGAACACGGTGCGCGCGACGCCCGCGCTGCCGCCCTCCCGCGCGATCGACACCAGCTTGCCGATCGCGGGCCCCGCCTGCGCGTACTGGAATCGCAGCGACGCGGCGACCGACTCGGGCGCGTCGCCGCCCGGCGCGAAGCCGGCGACGTCGATCGCCACGACCTGGCCGCGCGCCGCGTAGGCGATCGTCCAGCGCATCGTGCGGCCCGCGACCACGCTCGGGCGCTCGATGCGCGTCGGGCCCGACAGCGGGTCGGCGTCGGCGTAGCTGAACCGCTCGACCCAGCCGGTCGCCGGCCCGGC
>CALMSQ010000195.1:0-3507 GCA_937872345.1 uncultured Burkholderiales bacterium
GTCGGGCTGCCCAACATCCTGTCCGGGCGCTTCGTCGTGCCCGAGTTCCTGCAGTCGGCGGTGCGCGCGCCCGAGATGGGCGAGGCGCTGCTGCGCCAGCTGGACGACGACGCGCACCGGCAAGGCATCGTCGCGCAGTTCGGCGCGCTGCACGACTCGCTGCGCAGGGGGTGTGCCGCGCGTGCGGCGGCGGTGGTGCTGGAGGTGGCCGGTGGCTGAGGGGCCAGTGTGCGGCGTCGACGAGGCCGGCCGCGGGCCGCTCGCCGGGCCGGTCTATGCGGCGGCGGTGATCCTCGACCCGCAGGCACCGATCGACGGCGTGCGCGACTCCAAGGTGCTGACGGCGGCGCGTCGTGAAGCCCTGTCGCGCGAGATCCGCGAACGCGCGCTCGCCTGGGCGATCGCCAGCGCCAGCGTCGGGGAGATCGACGGCCTGAACATCCTGCAGGCGACGTTGCTCGCGATGCAACGCGCGGTGGACGCGCTCTCGATCGAACCGGCGCTCGCGCGGGTCGACGGCAATCGGCCGCCACGGCTGCGCTGCGTGGTGCAGACGCTGGTCGGCGGCGACGCGATCGACCCGGCGATCTCGGCCGCGTCGATCCTGGCGAAGTGCGCGCGCGACGAGGCAATGCTTGCGCTTCACGAGCGCTTCCCGCACTACCGCTTCGACCGCCACAAGGGCTACCCCACGGCCGAGCACCTTGCGCTGCTGCGCGAGCACGGACCGTGCCCCGAGCACCGGCGCAGCTTCGCGCCGGTGCGGGCGCTGCTCGCCGGCTGACGCCGATGGCCGACCAGATCGACATCGCATCGGCCGCCAACGAGCGCTTCCGGCGCCTGCTCGACCTCGCCGGATCGGCCCGCGAGCGCAAGCGCCAGGGCTTGTCGGTGATCGAGGGCATGCACCTGGTCCAGGCCTGGCTCGAGCGCTTCGGCGACCGGGCGGGCGACGCGCAGGTGTTCGTGGCCCGGCGCGGGCTCGCGTCGGACGAGGTGCGTGCGCTGGTCGGGCGCTTTCCGGCGCCTCCGACCGTGCTCGACGACCGCCTGTACGCGCGTGCCAGCCAGGTCGAGCACGGCAGCGGGCCGCTGGCGATCGTGCCGACGCCGCGCCCGGCGATGCCGCCGCAGCTCGACGACGACGCGGTCTACCTCGACCGCATCCAGGACCCCGGCAACGTCGGAAGCATCCTGCGCACCTGCGCCGCGGTCGGCGTGCGACGCGTGCTCACGTCGCCGGGCACGGCGTTCTGCTGGTCGCCGAAGGTGCTGCGCGCCGGCATGGGCGCGCATTTCCACCTGGACATCCACGAAGGCGTCGAGGCGGCCTGGCTGCGCGAACACGTCGCGGTCGCGGTGCACGCGACCGAGGCCGGCGCGCCCACGTCGCTCTTTCGGGCCGACCTGCGTGCCGCGTCGGTCTGGCTGTTCGGCAACGAGGGGCAGGGGCTCGATGCCGGCCTGCGCGCTTGGCCGGCGATCGTTCCGCTGGGCATTCCGCAGCGGCCGGCGATCGAGTCGCTCAACGTCGGCGTGGCCGCCGCCGTGTGCCTGTACGAGCAGCTGCGCCAGCGCCTGGCGGCCGCGCAGGCGCCGGCGCCGCGGGGCGCGCCGTTCCGCTAGGGCGCACGCCGGCCGCGCGGGTCACTCGATCTGCAGTTCCTGCAGGATCGTCGCCGCGATCTCCTCGATCGACTTGGTGGTCGACGAGAGCCAGCGGATTCCTTCGCGGCGCATCATCGCCTCGGCCTCGCCGACCTCGTAGCGGCAGTTCTCGATCGACGCGTAACGGCTGCCCGGGCGCCGCTCGTGGCGGATCTCGGCCAGCCGCTCGGGGGCGATCGACAGGCCGAACAGCTTGGGCTTGTAGCGGTACAGCACCGCCGGCAGGCGGCGGCGCTCGAAGTCGTCGGGGATCAGCGGGTAGTTCGCGGCGCGGATCCCGTGCTGCATCGCCAGGTACAGGCTGGTCGGCGTCTTCCCGCTGCGCGAGACGCCGATCAGGATGACTTCGGCGTGCTCGAGGTCGGCGTGCAACTGCCCGTCGTCGTGCGCCAGTGAATAGTTGATCGCCGCGATCCGCCGCTGGTAGGCCTCGGTGTCGGTCGCGGTGTGCGAGCGGCCGATCGTGTGCGTCGAGCGCACGCCGAATTCGTTCTCGAGCGGCTCCACGAAGGTCGCGAACAGGTCGAGGAAGCGGCAGTTGGCCAGGCGCACGACGTCGTTGATCGACGCGTCGACCAGGGTGCTGAACACGATCGGGCGGTGCCGGTCGAGCAGCGCCTGCCGGTCGATCCGTTCGACCGCCTGGCGCGCCTTGTCCACCGAGTCGATGAACGGCAGGCGCACTTCACGCAGGCGCACGTGCTCGAACTGGGTCAGCAGCGAGTGTCCGAAGGTCTCGGCGGTCACCCCCGTGCCATCGGAGACGTAGAAAACGGTCCGGTCGTAGTTCTGGCTGCCTGAGTCCGGCATGTCTGGCTTCCCGGGAAGAGGGCGCGGTGCGGGCGCCTACCGTGCATTGCGCCCGCGGCCCCAGGCGCCCGCGAGCAGTAAAATTACCCGATCTCCGCGGCCGGCGGTCGGTTTCCCGTCCGCCGGTTCCCGCAGAACGCTGCAGACGGCCCGCGCCGGCCCCGGGCCGGCCGCCTGGAGCGCTTTGCCGCAGACGAATCTTCAACCATGTCAGGATCTTCCCATGAGCCAACACGAAGGACGATACGTCGTTCCCTTCGACGACTTGCGCATGACCGACGTCGAGTCGGTCGGCGGCAAGAACGCGTCGCTGGGCGAAATGATCAGCCAGCTCGAGGCGTCCGGGGTGCGCGTCCCGGGCGGCTTCGCGACCACGGCGCACGCGTTCCGTGAGTTCCTGCGCCACAACCACCTCACCGAGCGCATCGACGCCCGCCTGCAGGAACTGAACACCGAGGACGTCAAGGCGCTGGCCGAGTGCGGCGCCGAGATCCGCAGCTGGATCGTCGCCGCGCCGCTGCCTGCCGATCTCGAGCAGGAGATCCGCAGCCACTACCAGCGGATGGTCGACGAGGCGGGCGGGCCGATCTCGGTCGCGGTGCGATCGTCGGCCACCGCCGAAGACCTGCCCGACGCGTCGTTCGCCGGACAGCAGGAAACCTACCTGAACGTGAACGGCATCGACGCCGTGCTCGAGCGCATCCGCCACGTGTTCGCGTCGCTGTACAACGACCGCGCGATCTCGTACCGCGTGCACAAGGGCTTCGCGCACAGCGGCGTCGCGCTGTCGGCCGGCATCCAGCGAATGGTGCGCAGCGACCTCGCCAGCTCCGGCGTCATGTTCACCATCGACACCGAGTCGGGCTTTCCCGACGCGGTGTTCATCACCAGCTCGTACGGGCTGGGCGAGACCGTGGTGCAGGGCGCGGTGAACCCGGACGAGTTCTTCGTGCACAAGCCGATGCTCGCCGCGGGCAAGTTCCCGATCATCCGCCGCGAGATGGGCTCGAAGCTGATCCGCATGGGCTT
>CALMSQ010000196.1:0-7334 GCA_937872345.1 uncultured Burkholderiales bacterium
TGGCGAGCGATGCAGTCCCGCATCGCGTGGCGAGACGACGACTGGATCTCGCGCAGCAATTCGTGCGTGATCGGCCCGAGCCCGAACCGTCGCTCGAGCTCCTGCTCGAGCTTCAGCAGCAGGCTGGCCGCCATCTCGGCGTCGGCCAGCGCGCGGTGATGGCGGCCCGCCACGGGCAGGCCCGCGAACTCCACCAGCGTGCCCAGCTTGTGGTTCGGCGCCTCGGGATAGATGCGCCGCGCGAGCAGCATCGTGCAGGCGAACGCCTGCACGCGCGCCCTCCTGATCCGGCCCAGCTCGGCGTCCCAGAACCTGCAGTCGAACGACGCGTTGTGCGCGACCATCGGATGCGCGCCGACGAAGTCGGCGACTTCGCGCATCACCTTCGCCGCGGGCGGCGCCGCGCGGACCATCTCGTTGGTGATGCCGGTCAGCTGCTCGATGAACGGCGACACCCAGGCGCCCGCGTTCATCAGGCTCTGGTAGCGCCCGACGACGCGCCCGTCGCGCACCAGCACCGCGGCGATCTCGGTCGCGCGCGCGCCGGCGTCCGGCGAGATGCCGGTGGTCTCGAAGTCGATGACTGCGACGGTGTCCATCAGCGGGCCTGGGTGTAAGCGGCACCGGCGCGTGCCGGGTGCCTGCGGGGCCGATGATAGCCGTCCGCGTGGGCCTTGAATGCCGATCTTTCTTGCGTCCGCGCATTGACAGTCCCGCCCGCGGGCATACAGTGAACCCCGATGCGGCGCGCGACACGACGCGCCGCCACGCCCACGCAGGAGGGGACATGGGCTTCAGGATCGAAAGGCACGGCAACGAATTGCTGGTGCGGATCGAAGGCGCCACACGCAGCGAGCAGGAGGTCTTCGACAAGGTCTGCGCCTGCCGAGGGCAGAGCTGGTGGTCGTGCCCGAGCGGCGAGTGCGCGAAGATCGGCGACTGCGACACGCGGCGCGATGGCGACACGACAGTGCTCGCGCTCAGGCCGCGTCCCGGCGAGGCGCTGTCGCCGGCCGGCGTCGAGGAGTGCCTGCGCTACGTGCTGGCCGAAGGGACAGGTGCCACGGCAGGCGGCGTGCCGCGCTGAATCGGCCGCGCCGGCCCCGCGCTGAGCCAGCCGCACCGGCCCCGCGTCGAATCAGGCGCGCCGGCCGTCCGCCTGCTCCGGCTGCCCCGGCCGCTCCCCCTTCCCCCAGTCGTCGCGCAGCGCGCTCTTGCGCACCTTGCCGACCGCCGTCCTGGGCAGCGCGTCGACGAAGCGTACGTGCCGCGGCACCTTGTAGGCGCCGATCGACGCGCGGCAGTGCGCGACCACTTCCTCGGTGCTGAGCGTCGCACCGGGCCGCAGCACGACCACGGCCGCAACCGCCTCGCCGAGCCGGTCGTCGGGCACGCCGATCACCGCCACCTCGGCCACCGCCGGATGCCGCGCGAGCACCGCCTCCACGTCGACCGAGTAGACGTTCTCGCCGCCGGTGATGATCAGGTCCTTCTTGCGATCGAGGATCGTCAGCCGGCCGCTCGCGTCGAGCGCGCCGACGTCGCCGGTGCTGAACCAGCCGTCCTGCAGCACCGCGGCCGTCTCGGCCGGCCGGTCGTGATAGCCGAGCATCACACCGGGCGCGCGCACGCGGATCTCGCCTGGTTGCCCGACGCCGACCTCGACGCCCGCGTCGTCGACGATGCGCATCTCGACCCCGACCAGCGGCCGACCCGCCGATCCGAGGATCGCCGCGTCGTCGGCCGCGATGCCGGCCCGATGCTCGTCGTCGCCGAGGATCGTGAGGATCGGCGCGGTCTCGGTGAGCCCGTAGGCCTGGTGGAATCCGGCGTTCGGAAAGAAACCGATCGCCGCGCGCAGCCACGACATCGGCATCGGCGACGAACCGTAGAAGATCACGCGCAGCGACGAGCGGTCGAAGCGCGCCGCCCCGGGGTCGTCGATCACCATCTTCAGCATCGTCGGCACGACGGTGGTGAAGCGGATGCCCCAGCGCTCGACCGCCTCGAGCATCGCCTGTGGCGAGAACTGGCGCAGGTACGCATGCGTGCCGCCCAGCAGCGTCGTGATGTTGCTGCACAGTGCGGCCGCGTGGAACATCGGCGCCACCGTCAGCGTCACGTCGTCCTGGCGAATGCCCAGCGCGAGCCCGACCTGGATCGAGTTCCAAGCAAGGTTGCGGTGCGACAGCCGCACGCCCTTGCTGCGACCGGTCGTCCCCCCGGTGTAGAGGACGATCGCCTCGGCGTCGCCGCCGCCGTCGTGCATCGGCGCCGGCGCACTCGCCGCGAGCAGCCGCTCGTAGTCGCCCTGGTCGGCGCCGGCGACGATCGTGCGCGCGCGCCACGCGGACAGCGGCGGCGCCTCGAACAGCGGCGCGAACTCGGGGTCGACGATCACCACCGCGCAGCCCGCGTCGTCGAGGATGTCGGCGATCTCGGGCGGCGCGAGCCGCCAGTTCACCGGCACCGGCACCGCCCCGCCCCAGTGACCCGCCCAGATCGACTCGGCCTGACGAAAGCCGTTCTTCATCAGCAGGCCGAAGCGCGCGCCCGGCCCGGCGCCGGCGGCCGCGAGCATCGCGGCGGCGCGGCGCATCCGGTCGAACCACTGCGCCCAGCTGAGCGTGAACTCGGCGTCGACGAGCGCGGTGCGCGCGGCGTGCACGCGCGCCGTCTCGTTGAGCAGCCGGGCGAGGTTCATCGCCGCGTCTTCCCGCGCAGCCTTACTGCTTGACCAGCCTGAACGCGCCGTTCTCGACCTTGATCAGGAACGTCGAGCGCCGGTCGTAGCCGTTGTGGTCGGTCGGGCTCATCGTGGACACGCCGTTGTTCAGGTAGACGTCCTTGCCACGCTCGATCTCGTCGCGCAGCGCGGCGCGGAACTCGGGCGTGCCGGGCTTGCCGCCCTTCAGCGCGTTGGGCACCGCGCGCGCCACGAGCTCGACCGTGTCCCACAGGTGCGCACCGAAGATGTTCGGCGCCTGCCCGTGCGTCTCGCGGTAGGCCTTGATGTACGCCTCGACCGGCTTCCGGAACGGGCTTCCGGCGGGCAGGTCCTGCGCGATCGTGAACGCCTCGCCCGAGTAGATCGCCCCCTCGACGTCCTTGCCGCCGAGCTTGATGAACTCCTCGGTCGACACGCCGTGCGTCTGGAAGATCGGGCCCTTGTAGCCGCGCTCGCGCAGCGCCTTCTGCGGCAGCACCGCCGGCGTGCCGGCCGACGCGATGAACACGGCGTCGGGCTTGGTCGCGATCACCTTCAATGCCTGGCCGGTGACACTCGAGTCACTGCGCGCATAGACCTCGTGCGTCGTGAGCTTGATGCCCATCTTCGGCGCCATCTCGCTCAACGCCTTGTAGTAGCCCTCGCCATAGCCGTCGGACACGCCGATGTAGCCGAGCGCCTTCACGCCGCTCTTCGCGATGTAGTCGAGAATCGCGGCGGCCATCAGGTCGTCGTTCGGCACGACCTTGTAGACCCAGCGCTTCTTCTCGTCCATCGGCGTGACGAGCACCGCGGCCGCCGCCAGCGTCATCAGCGGCGTCTTCGTCTCGGCCGCGATGTCGATCAGCGGCAGGCTGGTGGGCGTCAGCGACGAGCCGATCAGCACGTCGACCTTCTCCTCGGTGATGAGCTTGCGCGCGTTCTGCGCCGACTTGGTCGGATCGGACTCGTCGTCGAGCGCGACGTAGGTGACCTTCTGCCCGCCGATTTCCTTCGGCAGCGACTGCACGGTGCGCATCTGCGGCTGCCCGAGCGCCGCACCCGGCCCGCTCGCCGACACGGTGATGCCGACCTTGATCTGCGCCAGCGCCGGGCCGGCCATCGCGATGCCGAAGGCCGCCGCGATCGCGGCCACGATCGTCCTGCTCTTTCTCATCTTCGTCTCCCGTCTTCGTCGTACTGCAGTGGCTCAATGCGGATCGGGGCGGCTCAGTACTCCGCGCCGCCCATCCCCAGGTAACTCTCGACCAGCCGTTCGTCGTCGGCGATCGCCGCGGCCGGCCCGTGCGTGGTGACGCTGCCCAGCTCGAGCACGTAAGCATAGTCCGCGACGCGCAGCGCCGCGCGCGCGTTCTGCTCGACCAGCAGCAGCGAGACGCCACTCGCGCGCAGCGCCACCAGCCGCTCGAACACCTCGGCGACGATCTTCGGCGCCAGGCCGAGGCTCGGTTCGTCGAGCATCAGCAGCGACGGCCGCGACATCAGCGCGCGCCCCATCGCGAGCATCTGCCGCTCGCCGCCGGACAGCGTGCCGGCGAGCTGCCGATGGCGCTCGCGCAGCCGCGGGAATTGCGCGTAGACGTCCTCCAGCGCGCCCTCGCGCTCGTCGCGCCGGCGCCGGAATGCGCCGAGCCGCAGGTTGTCCTCGACGCTGAGGTCGGCGAACAATTCGCGTCGCTCGGGCACCAGGCTCAGCCCGAGCCCGACGCGCGCCTCGAGCGGCAGCGCGGACACCTCGCGCCCGTCGAAACGAATGCCGCCGCGCGACGGCAGCACCCCCATCACCGCATTGAGCAGCGTGCTCTTGCCGGCGCCGTTGGCGCCGATGATCGTGACCAGCGCGCCGCGCGGCACCTCGATCGACACGCCCGACACCGCCTCGGTGCGGCCGTAGCGCACCGACAGGTCGTGCACCGCGAGATGGGGATGGGTCGCGCCCGGCGCGGCCGCACCCGACGGGGTGGCGCTCATGCCACGCCCCCGAGATAGGCCTCGAGCACCCGCGGGTCGCGCCGCACCGTCGCCGGCACGCCCTCGGCGATCCGCGTGCCGAAGTCGAGCACCACCAGCCGGTCGGCGAGGCTCATCACGAAGTCCATGTCGTGCTCGACCAGCAGCACGCCGACGCCGTCGGCGCGCAATTCGCGCAACAGGCTCGCCAGCGCCTTCTTCTCGCCGTGCCGCAATCCCGCCGCCGGTTCGTCCATCAGCACCAGCACCGGATCGAGGCACAGCGCGCGCGCCACCTCGACCAGCCGCAGCTGCCCCAGCGCGAGGCTGCCGGCGGGCTTGTGCGCGTCCGCCGACAGGCCGACGCGCTCGAGCTGTCGCGCCGCCTCGCCGAGCAGGCGCGCCTCCTCGTCGCGGTCGAGCCGCAGCATCGCGCGCACCATGCCGGCCTGGCCGCGCAGGTGCGCGCCGAGCGCGACGTTCTCGAGCACGCTCATGTCGGCCACGATGTCGGCGTGCTGGAACGTGCGCCCGAGCCCGCGTGCGGCGATCCGCTGCGGCGCGGCGCCCGCGATCGACTCGCCGCGGAAGCGGATCGCGCCCTGGTCGATGTCGAGCGCACCGCAGATCAGGTTGAAGGTCGTGCTCTTGCCGGCGCCGTTGGGCCCGATCAGGCCGACGATCTCGCCGGCGCGCACTTCGAAGCCGACGTCGTTCACCGCGACCAGCCCGCCGAAATTCTTGCGAACGCGGTCGACTTCGAGCAGCCGGCTGCCGCGCTCGGGGCGCGCGCGCGGCGCGAGCTTCGCGACGCCGCGCCGCGCGGGAATCTTCGCCGGCGCGGGCGGCCCGAACAGGATCGGCCAGAGGCCGTTCGGTGCCGTCTGCAGCGCGAGCACGAGCACCGCGCCGAACACGACGATCTCGTAGTTGCCGGCGCTGCCGACCAGCACCGGGAGCAGGTCCTGCACCTGGTCGCGCAGGAACGTGATGCCGGTCGCGCCCAGGATCGCGCCGTAGACGCGGCCGGCGCCGCCCACCACCGCCATCAGCAGGTACTCGATGCCGGCGTTCACCCCGAACGGCCCGGGCGCGACCGATCGCTGGAAGTGCGCATAGAGCCAGCCGGCGAGCCCCGCCAGCATCGCGGCGAAGATGAAGATTCTCAGCTTCGCGCCGGCGATGTCGACGCCGAAGGCTTCGGCCGCGTGCGCGCTGCGGCGCAGCGCCCGCAGCGCGCGGCCGGCGCGCGCGCCGAGAAGGTTCTGCGCGACGACGACCGCGAGTACCACGGCCAGCCACACCAGCACGAAGAACTGGCGCCCGTCGGTGAGCGCGTGGCCGCCGATCCGCAGCGGTGGAATGCCGGACATCCCGTCGTGCGCACCCAGCCACGACAGGTTGCCGAACAGGTAGAACAACGCGACGCCCCAGGCGAGCGTGCCCAGCGGCAGGAAGTGCCCCGACAGCCGCACCGTCACCGCGCCGACCAGCAGCGCGCCGAGCGCCGTCACCGCGAGCGACACCGGCAGGCTGAGCCACGGACTGACGCCGAACTGCACGGTGAGCACCGCGGTCGTGTACGCGGCCAGCCCGACGAACGCCGCCTGGCCGAACGAGGTCATGCCTCCGACGCCGGTCAGCAGCACCAGGCCGATCGCGACCAGGCTCGCGATGCCGATGTAGTTGAACAGCGTCACCCAGTACGCGGGGATCACGCCGCTGAACGGCAGCGCGAGCACCACCAGGGCCAGCAGCGCGGCAATCAGGTTCGCGCGCGCCGCCATCAGTCTTCCTCGGCGTGCACCGGCGTGCGCAGCGAACGCCACAGCAGCACCGGCAGGATCAGGGTGAACACCAGCACTTCCTTGAAGTTGCTGGTCCAGAACGAGAAGAACGCCTCGGCGATGCCCACGCCCAGCGAGGCCAGCACCGTGAGCGGAAAGCTCACCAGCCCGCCGAGGATCGCGGCGACGAACGCCTTCAGCCCGATCAGGAACCCGCTGTCGTAGTAGATCGTGACGATCGGTCCTGCCAGCACCCCGGAGATCGCGCCCATCGCCGCGGCCAACGCGAACGCGACGCTGCCCGCGGTCGTCGTCGGGATGCCGACCAGACGCGCGCCGAGCCGGTTCGACGAGCACGCGCGCAGCGCCTTGCCCATCAGCGTGCGCTCGAAGAACAGCGCGAACGCGACCAGCAGCAGCACCGTCGTGCCGACGACCACGACGCTCTGCCCGGTGACCGGGATGCCGCCCAGCGAGAAGTCGCCGCCCAGCAGCGGCTGCGTGCCGATCCCCTCGGGCCCGAAGAACACGAGCCCGAGCCCCATCAGCGAGAAGTGCACGCCGAACGACGCGATCAGCAGCACCAGCACGCTCGCCTGCGCCATCGGCGCGAACGCCACCCGGTAGATCATCGGCCCCATCGGCACGATCAGCGCGACCGCGAGCGGAACGTAGACCGCGGGCCCGAGCTTCAGCGGCGCCAGCACCACCGTGAGCCCCGCGAGCGCCGCCGGCAGCACCAGGTCGAACGCGACGATTCGCGCGACGAGGCCCGCCCCGAGCGTGCGCCGGTTCTGCGCCAGCGCCGCGAGCGCCGACAACACGCCCAGCGCCACCAGCAGCCAGATCGTCGGCGGCGTGCGCCCCGC